>JAFKKW010000207.1 GCA_017304275.1 Hyphomicrobiales bacterium
TGGGGGCGCTCATGGTACGGTTTTATTAGTTGGCAACAGGCAACAGGCAACAGGCAACGGGCAGCAGGCAATGGGATCGTGGGCGTTGTGGAATGTGGGTGTCGCGGGGCTGCTCGGTGCGGCCGGTGTGGCGCTGGCAGCGGTGGCGTCGCATCGCGTCGCCGATCCCTCGCTGACGACGGCGGCCCTGTTCCTCATCATACATGGCGCGGCCGCGCTTGCGCTGACGGCGCTTGCGGGCGGCTCGCCGTGGCCGACGACCGTTCTTGTGGCGGCTTCGCTGATGCTGTTTGCGGTGACGCTCTTTTCAGGCGACGTGACGGCACGTGTGCTGCTCGGCGGCCGGCTGTTTCCGATGGCGGCGCCGCTCGGGGGCTCGCTGCTCATTCTGGCTTGGCTGACCGCCGGGTTTTCCGGAATCGTAGCGGCCTTGCGGGGCGGCTGATCACGCCCTGGCGGCGGGCCATTCAGGCCTGTGCGCGGACCTCGGTGACCCATTTCGGTGGTGGCTCCGATAGGCCGCTCGGCGGGTCGATCTTCGGCTCGGGCTGCTCCTCAGGGGGCGGGACGGGCTCCCGGGTCGGATCAGGGCGCATCGGCTCCGGTGGCTTGTGCGGGTCCGGATCGGTCGGCGATCGCGTGGGTTTGTTGGGACCGGGCAACGGCTGCTCCTCGAGGTTAAGCATTCTTCGTCTTCAACGTTCTCTTGTCGCAGGGGTTCCTCTCGCGGCCGGGTTGAGGCTATGACAAGCGCCCATGCGCACCGATCTGTTCGATTTCGAGCTGCCCGAGGACCGCATTGCGCTTCGCCCCGCCGAGCCCCGCGACTCGGCGCGCCTGCTCGTGGTTGATCCCGATCGCGCGCCGCCCCTGGCTGACCGCGCCGTGCGAGAGCTGGCGGATCTCCTGCGGCCCGGCGATGCGCTGGTGCTCAACGACACGCGCGTCATTCCGGCGGCGCTTTCCGGCGTGCGCGTACGCGGGGAACTGCGCTCGGGCGTGAGCTTCAATCTGCTGCGCCGCGTGGACGCGAGCCGATGGCGAGCGCTGGCGCGTCCGGCGAAGCGGCTGGCCATCGGCGACCGGGTGCGGTTCGGCTCGGACAGCGAGAGCATGGCGTGCCTGCTGTCGTCGCTCGAAGCGACTGTCGCGGCGCGGCTCGACGCCGGCGAGGTGGAGCTTCTCTTCGATCTTTCGGGGCCGGATCTCGACCTGGCGATCCAGGGCGTCGGGGACATGCCGCTTCCGCCCTACATCGCGGGACGGCGGGCTCCGGACGCTCGAGACCGTGCGGCGTATCAGACCGTGTATGCCGCACGCGAGGGCGCCGTCGCGGCACCGACCGCGGGGCTGCATTTCACGCCGGAGCTGTTCGCGGCGCTCGAAGCGCGCGGCATCTCGCGCCATTTCGTAACGCTGCACGTCGGCGCCGGCACGTTTCTGCCGGTCAAGGCCGAGGATACGCGCGACCACAGGATGCACGCGGAATGGGGCGAGGTGTCGGAGGCAACCGCCGATGCGCTCAACGCCGTGCGGGAGGCTGGCGGGCGCATTATTGCGGTCGGGACGACATCGTTGCGCATTCTTGAAAGCGCGGCACACGCTCCCTCACCCGGACGTGATCTCATACGGCCGTTCGCCGGGGAAACGGAGATCTTCATCACGCCGGGCTATAGGTTCCGCGCCGTCGATGTGCTGATGACGAATTTCCATCTGCCGCGCTCGACGCTGTTCATGCTGGTGTCCGCATTCGCAGGCCTCGAGACGATGAAGACGGCCTATGCGCATGCGGTCGCGTCCGGCTATCGGTTCTATTCCTATGGCGATGCGTCGCTACTCTTCGCGGCGGGCAAGGGAGGCTGATCATGGACGAGGATCTCGAAACGATGGACCGTGGGCGGCTCATCGAGGAAGTACGCAGGCTTCGCGCGGGTATCCGGGAGCACCGCGACTGCACGGGGCACGATCTCTGCTGGCACCATCCGGCCTTGTGGGCGCTGTTGCCGGAGCAGGTCGAGCCGGCGATCGCGGTCCCGCCCTGGGAGAAGTTCATGCGCGGATGCATCCGCTATCGCGCATCGCTCGACCGGCAGAAGCCGGACGCACCCATTCACGACAAGGACTTCGATGGCTGAGACCGAGACGTTTCATTATCGCCTGCTCGGACGGGACGGCTCCGCGCGCCGTGGCGAGATCGTGACGCCACGCGGCGTGATCCGCACGCCGGCGTTCATGCCGGTGGGCACGGTGGCAACTGTGAAAGCGCTTTATCCGGAGCAGGTTCGGGACGCGGGTGCGGACATCGTGCTCGGCAACACCTATCATCTCATGCTGCGGCCCGGCGCGGAGCGCGTCGCCAAGCTCGGCGGGCTGCACACGTTCATGCGCTGGGAGAAGCCGATCCTCACCGACTCGGGCGGCTTCCAGGTGATGAGCCTCTCCAAGATCCGCAAGATCACCGAGGAGGGGGCGCTGTTCCAATCGCACCTCGACGGCTCGCGACACATGCTCTCGCCGGAGCGGTCGATCGAGATCCAGTGTCTGCTCGGCTCGGACATCCAGATGCAGTTCGACGAGTGCATCGAGTTGCCGGCGGAGCGGCGCGAGGTCGAGCGCGCGATGGAGCTTTCGCTGCGCTGGGCCGAGCGCTCGCGGCGTGCGTTCGAGGACCAGCGCGCGGCTGGCGGCGCGGGACCGGGGCAGGCGCTGTTCGGCATCGTGCAGGGCGGTACGGACGGGGACCTGCGGCGCCGCTCGGCCGAGGCGCTGGTCGGCATGGACCTCGAGGGTTATGCGGTCGGCGGGCTCGCGGTCGGCGAGGGGCACGATCTCATGCTGGCGACGCTGGATGCGACGCTGCCGTTTCTGCCGGAGGGGAAGCCGCGCTATCTGATGGGCGTCGGCACGCCGCTCGATCTCATCGAGTCGGTTCGGCGTGGTATCGACATGTTCGATTGCGTGCTGCCGACGCGGAACGGGCGTCATGGTCTCGCCTATACGTGGGAGGGTCCGGTGAACCTCCGCAATGCGGTTCACGCCGATGATGCGCGTCCGCTCGATCCCGAAAGCTCGTGCCCGGCGGCTCGCGATTACTCGCGCGCCTACCTACATCACCTGATGCGATCGGGCGAATATCTCGGGGCGATGATCCTGTCGTGGGTCAATACGGTCTTCTATCAAGACCTTATGGCGGGCATGCGTGCCGCCATCCAGGAGGGCCGTTTCGACGCTTGGGCCGAGGAAATCAAGGCTCGCATCGCGCGCTGATACCCATCCGTCGACGTCCGGGCGTTCGCCGCGTACCGGCGACGTTGCGCGCGACGGCGTTCCGAGTGGCGGTGGACGTGTTGCGGGCCGATCAAGACGGCGGAGCGGCGTCCACCATCTCTCGGGCGAGCCGGTGCTCGCGGTGGACGAGGTAGATACCCGATGCGACGATCAACGCGGCGCCGGCGAGCGTCCAGAAGTCGGGCAGGTCGCCGAAGACCGCGTAGCCGAACGCAACCATGGTCAGGAGCTGCATGTAGAGAAACGGCGCGATCGCCGAGGCCGGCGCCAGGCGATAGGCGTGCAAGAACAGCCAATGGCCGAGGCCGCCGAGGATGCCCAGGGAGCCGAGCAGCACCCAGGACAGAGTGTCGGGAGGCGTCTGCCAGTCGGAGACCGCGAACGGGATACCGGCGAACGTGCCGACGAACATCGAGTAGAAGAGCGTCACGAGCGGGGGATCGAAACTGGCCATGTGGCGCGTCAGCAGCATGAAGAGCGCGTACGCGAGCATGGCGGCGAAGGCGTAGAGCACGGCCGGGTGCATGACGCCGAGGCCCGGCCGTACGGCCACGAGCACGCCGAGGAACCCCACCATGATGGCGATGATCCGCCGCCGTCCAACCCACTCGCCCAGCAGCGGCCCGGCCAGGAGCGCGACGGTGAGCGGCGCCAGGAAGATGATGGTGATCGTCTGGTCGAGGCGCATGTACTGGAGCGCCATGAAGTTGAAGGCGGTCGTGCCGACCATCAGGACCGAGCGCAGAAGCTGCAGGCCGAGACGGTTGGTCGTAAACAGCGCTTTGGCGCTCATGATGCCGAAGGCGGGCACCAGCGTCAGCAAAAGCATGAACTGGACGATGAACCGTGACCAGACGATTTGGCCCATGCCGAGCCCTTCGCGCGTGGCAAGAAACTTCGCCGTGGTATCGAGTCCCGAAAACAGGCCGACGGCCATCAGCATGAAGCCGATGGCCTTGAGGCGTTGGCGGGCCGGATCTATGGAATGGACAGGCTTATGCATGGCGTTCGGCGCGTTGGTGCGCCTCTCTTAGCGTATGGCGCATGGATTGCGACGCGGCATTTTCCCGGGCGCCTGCGTGTCCCCCGTGCGTCGATCCCGTGACACTTCGGTCCTCAGTGACGCCTTTCCTTGACCGGGCCCCCCGGCCCCCCTAGAAAGCGCTCTCTCAAACGGTGTCGCCCGCCCATGCCGCGGACGGCTTCGGGCCGGTAGCTCAGCGGTAGAGCACGTGACTTTTAATCATGGGGTCGAGGGTTCGATTCCCTCCCGGCTCACCATCCGTTCTTTTTCCCATTTTGCGTCAACGCATTAATTGTGGTGGGAAAGGCCGCGCTGGCGGTGGGAAAGATCGCTCGCGTTTTCATCCTCGCCCGAGAAGGCGCATCGCGTCGCTGGCAAGCCGTTTGCGCGCGACGCTTTCGTGTGGTGTTCGGTCTCTTGCTGGATGCTGCGGAAAAGGTGCCTAACCTGTGGATCGTCATACATGGGGATCACGGGTCGCGAATCTCATCGCAAACTAAAGCGGAGACACCCGAGGATCTTAACCGCACATTCCTCGCAATCCGAGGCCCCGGCGTCGTGGCGGAGAAGCTTCCAGCGCCCATCCAGTTGCAGGCCGAGCTCGAACGCTTCTACACCTCACTGCTGAAATCGATAGGTGGTCCTTAGATCTTCCGGGGCCTTTTCACGTCTTTCGGCATGCGAGCATCGCCATCGCACTTGATGTGAGCAGGGGAGACGCCATAGCACTGTACAATACCTTGCCGCGGATCACGATTGCAGTGCAAGCGGACGGGCAGCGCCGCGCTAAACGCCATCAGCAAGCTTGCGTCAGTGCGCACTTCCTGAAGGCACATAAATGGACGTTCGATTTCTTCCAGCGTCTCAGTCGACATCGATGTTGCGGATCGCGAAGACGTGCTTCAGCACGACAAGGACGACGAACGCCAGAACCGTCGCGACACCCACGACGAGCCACTGGCCAAGTCCACATGCGATCCCCATGGCGGCGGCGACCCAAACGGTGGCTGCGGTGGTCAGTCCCTTGACGAGCTGGATGTCGGGCTTGCGGAGGATGACACCGGCGCCGATGAACCCTATGCCTGCCATCACGCCTTGAAGTAGTCCCTGCAGGGTCCGGCTCAAGGCATCCTTGTTCTCGTAGATGCCAGGGACGTTCAGGGCGGCGACTGCAAGCGTTGCGGCACCCAGAGAGACGAGCGCCAGGGTTCGAACTCCGATCGGTTTGCGCTCGAGATCGCGGTCGATACCGAGAGCTGCGCCGACGGCGGTTGCTGCGATGAGGCGAACGACGATATCCCAGATGTCCAGGGGCACCCTTCGGCCTCATCTGTTCTTGCGCGGCCTTGCCGACGAGACTTCCCGACTTCGGGCGACGGATGGCAATTGTTACTCGTGGCCGGCGTTACCATGCAACTTGCTTGAGCGCTCTCCATCAGAGCCAACGTCATGGAGATTGAGAGACGCCGCGACTCCGATCGCTACCGTCATTCCTACGAGGGCGCAGACCAGAACGTAGGCGCAGAATGACGAAACCGACCCCGACGCCTGGGCCGCAAGCAGTCCGCTTATCTCATTATTGCCCATCGTCAGACACATGCCCACGGCGACACCCGCGCTCTGGCCGTGAAGCACGAGAGCAAGAAACGCGCTCAACGCCGGATTCTCAGTTTTGAACGCGCTTCGCATAAAGCCCGAACGTGCCGCTGCAGGCGATGTTCCAGTAGGCCTGCGGAAAGACTGACGGAGGTGCGGCACGCGCAGGGACCGACTTTCGGGGCGAGACCCGTTCGCCGAATTCCGGGAACGGTCGCGCGATAGGGCCGTTGACTGTGTGGCGGGAGGATCAAAGTCACGGAGGCGCCGCTATGCGCACCGCACGGAACCTATTGGGTTTGGCAATATCAGGGGTTGTCGTCGCAGTTTCGTCCGGCTCCTGGGCCCAGACGCCCTCGCCGGCACCGGCGCCACTTCCCCCCGAAGTTACGAGGCCGCCCAGCGAGAATACAACACCACCCGCCGATCCGAGCACGGGCGATGCGGAACCGACAAAGCCGCTGACGAAGAAGCTACGTGAAGGCGAAGGCGTGCTCGAGCCGCCTCGCGGTATCGATCCGAAGATGGAGCAGCGCCCGGACGATGATTTCACGAGTAAGACGCCGGTCATCCCGCCTCCCGGCGAGCCGGGCGGACCGCAGGATGAGCAGCCCAAGTGATGGCCGCGACGCTGTCTAGAGTGATTCCGACTTAGCCGGAATCGGCTCCTCCTCCTCACCCGCCTTCCTCGCGATGCTCGGAAGTTGGCCTCTCCCCGCCGGGGAGAGGCGAAGGGTTGCGATAGATTTAGGTGCGACTGCTTCCACCTAAGTCAGAACGGCTCTCGTGTTGATTTGCGTTGCCAGCTCACTGCAGCGCATCAAATCGTCCGCGTCCGGTCCATTCCCGGCCGCGACTCAGAGACGGTCAAGAAGCAGGCGCATCCTCGGCGGCAGAGGCTGGAGGGTCACCGGCTTGTAGAGCCGCGACAGCTCGGGCGCAATGATCGGCGCCCACGCCGGCGCGCCGGCCGGCAGCGAACGGTGTGGAGTGCCCTTGCACCAGCATTCGTAATCACTCCCGAAGCGTTGACGCAGATCGCGGCGCTCGTAGCCGACCGCAACGGCGATATAGAGCGTGAGCTGCGTCGCCAAGGCTGCGTGCCCAAGCGTCATATGCGGCGTCATCCAGAAACCGAGGATGACGCCGACGTACATGGGATGTTCGAGATAGCGATAGAGCCAGCTCGTGCTGAGTGTCAAAGGCAAGGGCGTCCGGCCTCGATACCAGCGCCAGGCCTGTCTGAGTCCGAGCAACTCGAGGATATTCATCGAGAACGCGGCAGCGAACAGAAGCAGCCAGCCAAGGCCGAATGCTGTCCAGACAAAGGGCTCGAGGAGTTCATTGCGAATGTTCCAAATGACGATGGGGACGGGCTGCCAGAGCGCGATCAATAGAAAGCCGGCGAGATTGGCGGCATGGACGTAAGTGGCGCGTTCGAGCGGTTGCGGGATCACCCGGCAGACGAGGCGTTTGAAGAACGGGCGCGCCATCAGGGAATGCTGGAGCGAGAAGAGGGCGAGCAGCATTGCATTGAGAACGAGCGCCAGCAGAGGCGTGACGGCAGGCCCTTTGTCCGCGCTGGGCACCAGCCACGGGCTCGAGATCTTGGGCAGATTGCCCAGAAAGAAAATGAACGTCGCGAAGAACGCCACTGTGCCGATCGCGGCGGTCGCCGCATACACAAGTCCAAGAGCTCTGGCGCCCGGATGGATTTTCCGGTCGGACGTCAACGCCTCTCGTCTGATGTGCCGGCTCGCGTCGACCGATCCGGTCCCGTGGTGAGATTGCAAGGCGTCACCTTCCCAGCCGCTTGCAGGTCTCGTTCCACTGACCCTTGGTCATGTGAGTGCCCGGGTCCCAGAGCTTCATGCACTCGTCCAAATTCCGGCCAGCCGCTCCGGCGCGCTTGACCCGGTTGGGCTCTTCGTTGATCGAGTTCGGCTCGGGCCCGTCTCCGCCGATGGCTGGGTTCCCTGCGGAATCCGTGGGCGTGAGCGGATCACCTGCCCCGGAAGAGCCGCTGCCGGCGCCCTTGCCGCCCCCGCCCCCGATGGGAGCATCCATTTGAGGGCTTCCGCTCTCAGGGTTTGTCACGCCGGACCGAGGAGACGTTTGGGGTGTCGTGTCCTGGCGATAGATCGGAGAGTTGGGTTCTGCATTGCCTGCCGATGGCACAGGCGGAACGCCGGTATTCGCTTTTGGTACTGGTGACGGCCGCATGGCCGGCGAGCCGGACTGGGGTCCCGTCGATGGCGTGCCCGCCGAAGGCGCCGTTGTTGATCCCCCGCCTGTGCCAGCGCCGGTGGACGAGCCGGCCGATCCGCCCGATGTGCCTCCTGCGCCCCCTCCTGAGCTGCCTCCCGACTGGGCGAAGGCGTCGGTTGCGACGGAAACGATCAGCATGGGGATGCAAACGACCAATGGTGCCGCAGCGACTGCCATTCGGTGGCGGATGGTCCGATCGAGCATGGGTCGGCAAGCCTCTCTCTGCGGGTCGATATATTGCCAACGTCATCGGCAGATGCTCGTTCCGCCGGGCGCGAATTCAAGGGCTCCATTTTTCACGGAGACCGATGCAACTATCCCTAAGGGAGCCTCGTTTCTTTTCGACACGGCGCATCACTCGCGCCCCATGCGGCATTTGCCGCCACGAGAAAGGAAACAACATGCGAGATCTCAAACGCGCATGTGTTGCACTAGCGGTGGGACTTTGCACAGTGAGCTTCGCGAGCGGTGCGAGTGCCGACCGAGGTCGCGGCCATGGTGGGCATGGCGGCCATGGTGGGCATGGCGGCCATGGCCACGGCGGTCACGGCCACCATGGACACTGGCACGGCGGCCACCATCACGGCCATTTCGGACGCGGATTTGGTTTCGGCGTCTACGTGCCGAGCTACGGTTATTATGACGACTACGCGGAGGACTGCTATCGCGTTTACCGGCGCGGCCGGTATCGGGTCGTCTGTGATTAGCAGGCGGCGGTCTGCCAGCTCATATCGTCCGATCTTCCCTCCCGCCTGAGCATCCCCCTAGTACTACGGGCGTCGAACTGACCATTCAGGCGGGATGGAATGGCCGACGACGCTGCGTCCCAGTTGAACTGGAAGCCCGGAATCGGCGACGTCGTCATACGCGCCGCCTCGTTCGATCATGTCGATGCCATCATATGGCTGCGCGGGATCGGGATGCGGGACTCGAGGACCAGGCTTGCAGCGACGTCGGCGAGCAAGACATAAAAAAGTCCCGAAGCGCCGTGCTTCGGGACTGTGGCCGGACCACAGGGGAGACGTGTCCGGATCGGCGGCTCGGAGGATTGAGAGGAGCCGTCGTTCGATACGAGCCCAGGAAGGGTTGGCGAACCTTGATCCCAATCAATATTCTGCACCCCCTGTGTCCTGGGCGGCGGTATGCGGCGAGGCGCGTTGTGAACAGATTGGTCGTGCGGCGCCTCTCGGCGTTGCTTGTGCTGGTGCTTCCGTGGGGCGGCGCCGTTGCCGGATCGGACAAGGCTCGACGAGCCTCCGGCAAGATATTGCCCGCGCCGCTCGTTCATCTGCGCGACATCGATGCCTCGATCATCCAGGACATGCGCTATGCGGGGCCCGACAATTTTACGGGTGCGCCGGTTCCCGGGTATCGTGCGGGGACGTGCATCCTGACGCGTCCTACCGCGGAGGCGCTGGCTGCCGTGCAGCGTACGCTGCTCGAACGTCAGCTTTCGCTCAAGGTCTATGATTGCTATCGGCCGATCAGATCGGTGAAGGCGTTCATGCGCTGGGTCAATGGCGCCAGCAAGGACGGGTCGACCGCGCGGTTCCATCCGAAGCTGCGGCGCGACCGGCTGGTCTCGCTCGGCTATATCGCGTCGCGTTCCGGGCACTCGCGCGGCAACACCGTCGATCTGACGCTGGTGACGCTGCCGCGGCGGGAGGCTCCGGCCTTCGTGCCGGGCGAGGTTTACGGGGCGTGCACGGCAAGCGCGGACGCACGCGCGCCGGACGACAGCGTCGACATGGGAACCGGATTCGATTGCTTCGATACGCGCAGCCATGCCGATGCCGCCGGGCTTTCGGTCGCGCAGGCCGGCAATCGCCGCACGTTGGCAGCGGCGATGAAGCGCGCTGGGTTCGTGGCGTACGATCGCGAGTGGTGGCACTTCTCGTTTCCCCCGGGAGACCCGGGTCGCGCATTCGACGTCGAGGTCGACACCGGGCCCGAAGCGCCGCAATAGGGTTGCCGGTTTTTGTCAGGCTCCGGCGTTGGCCAGAGGCTCGCGGACGATCAGCACATCGCAGGGCAGGGTTTCGATCAGGGTCCGGGCGACGCTGCCGATCAGGGCGTGGAAGACCGCGCTGCGGCCATGGGTGCCGAGAGCGGCAAGGTCGATGTCGTTCCGGGTCACGTACTCGTAGAGACGCTGGTCGGGATCGCCGTGCTCCAGCACGAGCGCCGCCTTGCCGCCCGGCCGATCCGCGAGGCCGGCCGTCCGGAGGAACATCCTGCCCTCACGCTCGGCGGCTTCGCGGAACTGCGCGCGGTGGGATACGGTATCGGCCGCCATGAGCGACAGCGGCGCGTCGTAGGCGTTGAACAGCGTAAGGGTCCGGTTGGGGAAATAGCGCTCCGCCACTTCGAGCGCGTGGCGCGAGGAATCTGAGAAGTCCGTGGCCAGGACGATGTTGCCGTAGGGGCGCCGGCCGCGCTTCCTGACGACGAGAATTGGAATTTCCGATTGCCGCGCCAGTCTGATCACCGTGTTTCCGAGCACGATACGGCCGAGAAGCTCGTCGCGCGCCACGCCGGTCACGATGAGATCGCAGTCCTGGGCGCGGGCCGTGCGCAGGATGGCTTCCGCGGGATCGCCGATTTCGACGACGATGTCGAGGCGTGGGTAAAGCGCCTGCAGATCGTCGCGCATCCGGCGTTCCGCGAGATGCCGCGCGTTGGGTGGGCGACGCCAGGAGGACATCACGTCGCCGCCGCCGGGGACGAACGTTTCGACCTCCTGCAAGACGTGCACGGCGACGAGGTCCGCGTTCCATTCGTCGGCAAAAAACGCGGCCCGGTCGAACGCCCGGTCGCAGCGGGCGCTGAGGTCGGTCGCGAGCAGGATTTTTCGAGGTGCTCCTTGCATCCAGCGTCCTGTCGCCATGGCACTTGCTCCTTAGTACGTCTTCAGCACGCCCATCCGGCGCATGAGGTGCTTCTCGGCTTCCAGGATGACCATGGCCACGATACCGATGCCGATGATCAGGAGGCCGTCGGTCAGGCGCACGGGTCGGGTGGCGAACAGATCGTGCATGACCGGCAGGTAGGTGAATGCGAGCTGGGCTGCGACCACCACGGCGATGGCGATCAGCACCGGCGGTGTGCCGAGCGCGCCTTGCCAGGTGAACGACGTCATGTGCAGGTAGCGCACGTTGAACAGGTAGAAGATCTCGAGCACGACGATGGTGTTGACGACCATGGTGCGGGCGGTGTCGACGTCGAGGCCGCGTCCGAGCGCATAGAAGAAGATCGTGAGCGCGCCGGCGAGGAAAATCAGCGACACGAACACGATGCGCCAGACGAGGAAGGGCGAGAGAAGCCCGGCGTCGACCGGCCGCGGCGGGCGGCGCATCACATTGGGCTCGGGAGGCTCGAATGCCAGGACGAGGCCGAGCGTGATGGTGAGGATCATGTTGATCCAGAGGATCTGCGCGGGCGTCATCGGCATGGTGAAGCCGACAAGGATTGCCGCGATGACGGTCAGCGCCTCGCCGCCGTTGGTCGGAATGGTCCAAGCCGCGACTTTCTGGATGTTGTCGTAGACCGTGCGGCCTTCGTGCACGGCGGATACGATCGAGGCGAAATTGTCGTCGAGCAGCACCATCTGGGAGGCGTCCTTGGCGGCTTCGGTGCCCTTGTGACCCATGGCAATGCCGACGTCGGCCTGCTTCAGCGACGGCGCATCGTTGACGCCGTCGCCGGTCATGGCGACGACGGCGCCGTCGGCCTGGAGGGCGCGCACGATGCGCAGTTTGTGCGCGGGGCTGGTGCGCGCGAAGACCGCGGTCCTGAGGACGACGTCGCGTAGTGCGTCGTCGGAGATGCGGTCGAGGTCGTGACCGGTCAGGACCTCGGGATCGTCGCCGAGTCCGAGTTGGCGGGCGATGGCCGCGGCGGTCGCGGCGTGGTCGCCGGTGATCATCTTCACGGCGATGCCGGCCGTCTTGCATTCGGCGATGGCGGCCACGGCCTCGGGCCGCGGCGGATCGATGAATCCGATGATGCCGAGGAACACTAGCCCGTGCCCGACCTCGGCGAACGACAGGCTCCTGGCCGTCTCTGGCGCGGCTTTCATGGCGAAGCCGAGCACACGCTCTCCGGCGGAGGCGGCGGCCGCAATCCGCTCCATCCAGTACGCAGAATCGAGCGGGGCTTCGGTCGGGCCGTCGGCCTGAAGCGTGCACATCTCGAGCAAGCGCTCGGGCGCACCCTTCACGAGGATGGCTTTTTCGCCGTAGGGGACGTCGCATAGCGTGGCCATGAAGCGATGCTGTGCGTCGAAGGGGATCTCGTCGGCGCGCAGCCATTCGGCACGTACGGTCTCGGCGTCGAAGCCGGCCTTGACGGCGAGGGCGACGAGCGCGCCTTCCATCGGATCGCCATTCACCGCCCATCCCTTCGGGCCCTGGTGCAGGTGCGCGTCATTGCAGAGGAGCCCGGTCCGGACGAGCGTCAGGGCTGTGGCATGTCCGGCCTGGCTGTCCGCACCGCCGGTATAGGTCAGCGTGCCCTCGGGGGCGTAGCCGGAGCCGCTGACCAGGATCTCGCCATGGGCGACGACCACGCGCCGGGCCGTCATCTCGTTGCGCGTCAGCGTGCCGGTCTTGTCCGAGCAGATGACGGAGGTCGCTCCGAGCGTCTCGACGGCCGGCAACTGACGGATGACGGCGTTTCGCGCGGCCATGCGCTGCACGCCGATGGCGAGCGTGATGGTGATGACGGCCGGGAGCCCTTCCGGAACGACGCCTACCGCAAGCGCGACGACGGCGATCAGGGCGTCCGGCCATGCGAAGCCGCGCGCCAGAACGGCAAAGGCGAACAGCAGGCCGGCCGCGCCGATGGCAACCCAGGTGAAGCGTCTGCCGAAGCTGTTGATCTGGCGCAGGAGGGGCGTGGTGATCTGCTCAACGCCGCTCAGTAGCGTGCTGATGTGGCCGATCTCGGTGTCGAGGCCGGTCGCAACGACGACGCCGGTGCCTTGGCCTGCGGCGACCATGGTTCCGGAATAGGCCATGCACTTGCGGTCGCCGAGCGCGGCGTTCGCCTCGGCCGGTGCTTCGCCCTTGTCGGAAGCAACCGATTCACCGGTAAGCGCCGCTTCGTCGATCAGGAGCGCGCGGGCCTTGAGCAACCTCAGGTCGGCGGGGACACGGTCACCGGCCTCGATCAGAACGATATCGCCGGGCACGATCTCGGCAGCGGGCACGCTCTCACGGTGTCCGTCGCGCAGCACGTTGGCACGCGGCGAGATCATGCTGCGGATGGCGTTCAGCGCGTCCTCGGCCTTGCCCTCCTGGACAAAGCCGACGATGGCATTGACGAGCACGACGGCGAGGATCACGGACGCGTCGATGACGTGGCCGAGGAACCAGGCTGCGACCGCGCTCGCGAGCAGGAAATAGATGAGGGCGTTATTGAACTGCGACAGGAAGCGGAGCAGCGGATGGCGCGTGGCCGGAGGCGGAAGCTCGTTGCGTCCGTGGCGTTCGAGGCGTCGTCTGGCTTCGTCCGAACCCAGTCCGCCCGCATGGCCCGCGAGGAGGGCCAGGACCTCGACCGTGCCGAACGCGTGATAAGGCGGGCGGGTCGGGGCCGGCGCGCTCCGTGGGTCGGCACGATCATCCATCCGTCTGAAGCTCCTTTCTTTTCCGCACTATAACAAGTGGGGATTCGAAACGGGCCATTGACGTAGATCAACATCGGCGGGTTTGCTTTTCCTCCGTAGGACTCCCTCGGTGCGTGTCGCGCGCGCAAGCAATCTGCGTCGCACCGCCAGCCTTTCGCCGGGATGGGATCAGTTGCGGGACTCGCGCGCCACGCGCTTCGGATGACGGTATCCAGGATCGATGGAGTCGAGCGCAACCTGGGGCTCGTTGATGCCGTTCATGGTGCGGATGCAAACGTTCTTCCAGAGCTGTTTCGTCATGTGAACGGCGGGCTCCCAAAGTGCCATGCAGTCCGCAAGCGTCGGGCCGCCGCCTTCGGTGATCGTCACGCCGCTTCCGCCGCCGCTTTGCTCGAAGTCTTGCGTGGCCGTCTGCGGCTCGTTGATTTGAGGGGTTGGTGGCGTTGAAGGTACGGTCGTGGGGGTGAGGGCGCTCCAGACGGGATTCGGATCGCCGTTCGAGATGGTCTCGTCAGACTCTGCTCTTGCCTCGCAGTTCGCACTCACCTCTCCTTCGCATTGTGCGGTGAAGTCCGGTGGTGGCGTGACGAGGCCCGTCCCGGTTTGCATCGTGCCGCTGCCGGTTCCTGTCGTACCGCCCACGGCGGTGCTGCTCTGACGTGCCGGCGCGCGTGGTGCCAGCAGGGCGCGCGGGGACGATGGAGAGCGCATCGCGATGCCGGGTTGTGACGTGTGGGACGCCCCGACGCCGGAGCCAACGGTTCCGGATCCATGCGCCGAGGCGGTCCCCGGGGCAGCCAACAGAGCGATCAGCGCCATCGCTGCCAGGCCTGTCGCGTCTGGTGTGCGGTCCAAGAACGGCATGGGGCACCTCCTGCCTCATCGGCCAGCTTTCGGAGTCATGTGGATACGGAGACGCTGCAGGCCAGGGGTCGGGAGCGTGGCATGTACGCCGTCGCTACTTACATTTGCGTAAGGGCCTGCAATGGCTCGCGTTACTGCGACGGGCCCAACTCTTCCCACCGGCTCCCGGGAGGCACCTTGCGGTTGTCACAGGTCGCCTTTAGGGTACGCGCCGACGCGGGGCTCAGGCGCGACGCCAACGAGGTCGGCCTTCTGAGCCCGCATTACCCCGTCGTTGTCGGGCTCGCTCCCACGGCCAAGGTTTCGCGGCTGAGGGCGGGCCTGCAGTCTGCGGGTGCTTCATGCTTCCAAGGAGGATTTTCGTGCCTGCCAGCGCCAAGACCTGGATTGTCGAGACGGAGTGGCTTGCCCAGCATCTCGATGCACCCGACCTGATCGTCTTTGACGCCTCGTGGCATCTGCCGAACGCCGGCCGTGATGCGAAGGCGGAATACATGACGGAGCACATTCCGGGCGCGCTGTTCTTCGACATCGACGACCTCGTCGATGAGAAGTCGCCGCTGCCGCACATGCTGCCGCCAACTCCGAAATTCGCGTCCCGCATGAAGAAGATGGGCGTCGGCGACGGCATGCGCATCGTGGTCTACGATACGTACGGGCTGTTCTCGGCGGCGCGCGTATGGTGGACGTTCCGGGCCATGGGGCATCAGGAC
>JAFKKW010000260.1 GCA_017304275.1 Hyphomicrobiales bacterium
GGAAACGGGAATGAAAGCGAAGTGCGTGCGCGCTCAGTTCGCCTGCGGCTCGACGCCTTCCTGCAGCGCGAGCACATGGCCGGCGAGATAAAGCGACCCCGTGATCAGGATGCGCTTCGGGCCGGGATCGAGCGCGTCGATCCTCTTCAAGGCGGCCTCCACGGAAGCGGCGGAGTCCCCGCTGAGCGAGACGCTCCGCGCTGCGTCGGCGAGCGCGTCCGGCGAGAAAGGCGCCTCGTGCGCGCCAGGGATCGGCACGCCGAGCACATGCCGCGCGAGCCCGCGGAACGAGCCCAGGAACCCCGCGGCATCCTTGAGACCCAGCATCCCGACGACGAGATAGAGCGGCTTTGGCGAACGCTCCTCGAGGTCGGCAAGCGATTGCGCAAGAAACAGCCCCGCCGCCGGATTGTGCCCACCGTCGAGCCACAGCTCGGAACCCGGCTGCAGGAGCGACGGCAGCGGCCCGCTGTCGATACGCTGCATGCGGGCCGGCCAGCGCACCGACGTCAGTCCGCTCTCGATCGCCTGCTCGTCGAGCGTCACGCCGTCGAGCTCCAGCGCAGCCGCGACGGCTGTGCCCGCGTTGATGATCTGATGCCGTCCGAACAGCGACGGCAACGGCAGGTCGAGGAGCTGGTCCGCCCGCTGCACGACGAGCCGTCCGCGCTGCTCGTAAGCGTCGTAATCCTGCCCCCAGACGACGAGACGCGCGCCGACCCGCGCCGCCTCGTGCGCGATCACGTCGAGCGCGGCGTCTTCCTGCTGTGAGACCACGCAGCGCGCGCCGCGCTTCAGGATGCCGGCTTTTTCGCCGGCGATGGCCTCGATCGTGTTGCCGAGCTTGTCGGCATGGTCGTGGGAGATCGGCGTCAGTATGGTGAGCGCCGGATGCTCGATGACGTTCGTTGCATCGAGCCGGCCGCCGAGGCCAACTTCGAGCAGCAAGAAGTCGGCCGGATGCTCTGCGAAGGCGAGAAACGCCGCCGCCGTCGTGATTTCGAACTGGGTGATGTCGTCGCCGTTGTTGACCGACTGCGTACGCGCCAGCACGTCGACCAGATCCGCTTCCGAGATCGGCTGCGTGAGCCCGGGAGCCGCCGCGAGCTCGATGCGCTCGTGAAAGCGAACCAGATGCGGCGAGGTGTAGACATGCACGCGCTGTCCGGCCGCCGTCAGCATGGCCTTGAGATAGGCTGTGACCGAGCCCTTGCCGTTCGTACCGGCGATGTGCACGACCGGGGGCAGCGCCTTGTGCGGGTTGCCGAGCTTGGCGAGGAGCCGCTCCACCCGGCCCAGCGAAAGATCGATGAGCTTCGGATGCAAGAGCTTCATGTCGGCGAGGAGCTGGTCGCTCGTCAGAATGTCACGCCCCTCCCTGTCGAAGCCGCGCAAGCTTATTTAGAAGCCCCGAGCCGATGCGGGGTCAATGGCCATTGCGTGAGTGGACCTGTTTTGCCCGTGTGCTCGCGTCGGGACGCTCAGTTCCTCGGCGGATGGCGCGGCTGCGTGACCGGGTCGGCGCCATCGCCGTCCCGCGCGGCGTCACCCTGCGCGTGAAAGCGCTCGGCCTCGGTCACCGGTTCGAGCTCGATGGCCGTGGTCTCGATGAGCTTGCCGTCGGTCGCAGCGCCGTTACCCTGCATCTTGCCGTTGCCGCGCCGGGATTTCCCGGCCTCGGCGCCGCTGTGCGTGAGCAGGTCGACCAGCCGCGAGAGCGTCTCGCGCATCTTGTGGCGGTGCACGACCATGTCGATCATGCCGTGCTCGAGCAGATACTCGGCGCGCTGGAAGCCGTCCGGAAGCTGCTCGCGGATCGTCTGCTGGATGACGCGTGGACCGGCGAAGCAGATGAGGGCGCCGGGCTCGGCAATGTGCACGTCGCCCAGCATGGCGTATGAGGCCGTGACGCCGCCCGTCGTCGGGTCCGTCAGCACGACGATATACGGCAGCTTCGCCTCCCGCAGCTTCTGCACGGCGATGGTCGTGCGCGGCATCTGCATCAGCGACAGGATGCCTTCCTGCATGCGCGCCCCGCCCGAGGCGGCGAAAAGGATGAACGGCGCCTTGAGGTGCACGGCGCGTAGCATGCCCGCGATCACCGCTTCGCCGGCCGCCATGCCGAGCGAGCCGCCCATGAACTCGAAGTCCTGGGCAGCGGCTACGACCCTCCGCCCGTCGAGCGTGCCTTCGCCGACCAGCACCGCGTCGTCGAGCGAGGTCTTC
>JAFKKW010000261.1 GCA_017304275.1 Hyphomicrobiales bacterium
TCTCGATCCGGCCGCGACGACGGCTCTGTCGGTGGCATTTCCGGTCGTGCTCGCCGCCGTCGTGGGGCGTGAGATCGTCCTGGCCGGCAACACGCGCAACCTGAAAGTCGTGGGTGTGCTGGTTGGCCTCGCCGCCGCGGATATGCTGTTCCACTACGAGATCTGGCAGTTCGGGAGGCCAAGGTACGCGCAGATCATCGCCGTGGCGTTGGCGCTGCTTCTCGTCATCATCATTTCCGGGCGCATCATTCCGTCGTTCACGACCGCTTGGCTGAAAGCAAACCGGGCGGGCGCACCGCTTCCGCCCACGTTCGGTCGGATCGACCTCGCCGCGGTTCTCCTCAGCGCCGTGGCGCTGCTCGGCTGGGTGGGACTGCCAATCGTCGATACCGTTCCGCGGGGGCGTCTCCTGCTCGCCGGCGTTATGCTTGGCGCGGCTGCCGCAAACGTTCTGCGCCAGGCGCGCTGGCAGCCGCATCGAACGGGCGCCGAGCCGCTTCTCGCGATCCTGCACATGGCCTACCTGTTCGTGGGGCTGGGTTTCCTGCTCGGCGGGCTCGGCGTGCTGTGGGACGATTATGACTACGCCACCGCCGGTATCCACGCTTGGACGGTCGGCGCCATCGGCACAATGATGATCGGCGTCATGACGCGCGTCTCGCGCGGTCACACCGGCCGGCCGCTGACCGCATCTGCCGGCACAGTCGTCCTCTATGCGCTGATCCTGATCGCGGCAACAACTCGCATTGCCGCCGCGCTCTATCCGCAGGCCACGCCGAGTTTGCTACCGTTGTCCGGCCTTGCTTGGGTCGGTGCATTCGGCGGCTTCATCGCCCTTTATGGCCGCATGCTCGTCTCGCCGCGCTTGTAGGCTTGCTTCGATCTCAGCAAGCCCATCATCCTGGACGAGATGACGGGGAGGCACCCGAAGGTATCTCGTGCGCGCTCGTGTATCGATTTAGCAGTTGAAGTTCCAGGGCCTGCGCCTTTCACTCGAGGCCTCCGGCACGGGATTGTATGATGATCCGATGTCCGCGAGGGACGCATTCATCCTGGCGCCGAACAGGCGGTCATCGGCCTCGCGGAGTCGCCGGCTGACCTCCCGACCCATGTTCATCTGTATCAGCGCAAATTGTTTGAGATCCTGAGCGTAGACCCGGTACAGGTTGGCGGCGGAAATACATATTGCGACACAGTCATCGACTGCGCGCACGGACGCGCTGCGTGGACCGTGGTCCATTACCGCCATCTCTCCGAAGCAGTCGCCCTGCTCCAGGGTGTGCAGGAGATAGTCCTTTCCGCGCCAGGATTTCAAAACGGCGGCCTTGCCCGTTTCGAGAACAAACATCGAGTCGCCTTGGTCGCGCTCGCGGAAGAAGAACTCGTTCGCGGAGAGCGATACGATCGGACACAAGGTGAGCAGGAATTGAAGGATCTCTGCTCGAATGCCACCAAAGATCGGCATTCGCTGTAGGAGGTCGATCCGTGCTTCTTGCATGGCGCGCCCCGGAGTTGGATCTTATCTGCCGTACTTCAGCTTAGCAGGTCGGCGTCGCATCCGGAATGTTGCAACACTCCGTTGTTTCCCTGGTGCTCAAGCCATTGGAAGAGCAAGCGTATAAGCCTCGTAAGGAACGATAAGAGAGCGAGGGCTACTCGTTAACGCTGCGTCATTCCCGCGGTTCCCTGGCCGGCGCTGGGCCGATCGGTTCGCGTCGGGTCAGCTCCGAACGGCATTGACGTAGAGTTGGGTATCAGGCGCACGCGCAGCCACACGGCGTGTCGCGTCATCATCCATCAGGGCGAAAGCCGTTGCGAGTGCATCGGCGACGGCGGCGGTGGGGGCGACCACGGTCGTGCTCGCCCTTGGGTTCGCGCAGTGGCCGGTCGCGGGATTGAAGAGGTGATTGCAGCGGCCGCCGGGATCGAACCGGAACCCGTCGGCGGCGGTGGTGGCGACGGCCTTGTCGACGAGGCCGAGCGTGGGGCGTTGCGCCGTTGTTGTCTCGATCGCGGTTTGCCATGCCCGGCCGTCGGGGCGCTGGCCGAGGGTGCGGATCTCGCCCATGTCCACCAGGGAGCTGGCGATGCCCTCCTGGCGCAGAAGATCGACGACCCGGTCGGTGATGTAGCCCTGGGCGATGCCGTTGAGCGTCAGCCCCATGCCGCGCTGCGCGAGCGTAATCCGGTCGCGACCGACCCGGACCTTGGACCAGCCGACTAG
>JAFKKW010000208.1 GCA_017304275.1 Hyphomicrobiales bacterium
TGGAGCCCGCTCGGCTGGGGCCGCCTCACGGGAAAGGTCCGCCGCGGCCAGCCGCTGCCTGAGAAGAGCCGCCTGCACGAGACGACGGACAGCGGCCCGCCCGTCGACAACGAGCACGTCTACAAGGTCGTCGACGCCCTCGACGAGATCGCCGCCGAGACCGGCAAGACGCTCCCGCAGATCGCGCTCAACTGGCTGCTGCAGCGGCCCACGGTCTCGACCGTCGTCGTCGGCGCGCGCAACGAGGACCAGCTTCGCCAGAACCTCGGCGCCGTCGGTTGGAACCTGACCAAGGAGCAGGTCGCGAAGCTCGACGCCGCAAGCGCCGTCACGCTGCCCTATCCCTATTGGCACCAGCGGTTCTTTGGCGAGCGCAACCCGCCGCCGGTCTAGAGCCGTTCTGACTTAGGTGGAACCAGCCGCACCTAAATCTATCGCAACCCTTCGCCTCTCCCCGGCGGGGAGAGGCCGACTTCCGAGCATCGCGAGGAAGGTGGGTGAGGGGGAGGAGCCGATTCCGGCTAAGTCGGAAACACTCTAGGCGGCTTCCCGCTCGCCCGCCGCATACCAGTCGAGTACGCGCAACGCCCGCAAGGTATTCCAGCGACTTGGTGCACCGATCTCGGTTTCGAACGTGATCGGAATGCGATCCTGATCCCGGCGAGGCGCGGCTTGCGGCCATCGCCCGTCCGCCATCCGCCGCTGCGTCACGGCGGCGATCGCATCGGCAACACGCTCGTCGGGCGTGAGTCCGGCGCTGCGCAAGTAGTCGAGGCCACGCAGAACGTCGTAATACCAGACCACCGGGAACGAGAACTCCGTCCAGCGGCTGTCGATCACTTCCCCCGACCTCAGCGACCGCAGCATGTGTCGATCCAGCAGATACGCGTGACCGCGTTCGCGCGCGGTTGTGACGGTCGGTGTGGGACCTTGCGCCTCCTCGTAGGCGAGCAGTCCTTCGAGAACGCAGATCGTCGAGTGAAATGACGAGCGCGTGCTGGGCGGCGCTTCGCAGTTCCAGCCGCCGTCCCCCAGTTGCTCGCTGAGAAGGCGCGCAAGCAGCCGCTCCACGTCCGCGCTGAAGTACGCGCCTGCCGCCAGGATCCGCCCGTTGATGCAGGCTTCCGTCTCGCCGTCGAAGAACGGCTGACCCTCGAGCTGAAACCATCGGATGCGCTCTTTGACGAGATCCACGGCCGCTGCGACCGGTGCGTCGTCGGGGTCGGCGCTGAGTTCCCGTAAAACCTGAAGCACGTCGGTCGTGGTCATCCAGCCATGCTCGGTCTCGTCGTTCCAGTGCCCGTCGGGCGTCTGCAACGCGAGAAGCTGGGCGCCCCAGCCTTCAGACGAAACCCGCCGACGTTCTGACGCGATGGCGGTCTCGGGCGCGTGCAACAGGTCGCGCATCACCTGCCAGCGGATCGAGGGATCTCCGCCCAGCAGCCACGCGATGATATCCGTTCGATCTCCCATGGCGAAGCGCTCCCGGCGGTCCCGATCATGTGAAGACGTATGGGTGCATCGGAGTCCGACGGATCTTGGACGCGCCTGGATCGAGCATCAATGCAATGACACGTGTGTCACGCGAAATAGTGCCGCCGAGGTTGAGCGCGGGTAGCCTCGCCGAATGGCCTACCTCAGTAGAACAGGCTCGACACGCTTTCCTCGCGCGAGGTGCGCTGGATGGCTTCGCCGAGCAGCGGCGCGATCGAAAGCACGCGGATGTTGCGCGCGGCCTCGACGGCGGCCGTCGGGATGATGGAATCCGTGATCACCAGCGACTTCAGCCGCGAGTTCTGGATGCGCGATACCGCGCCGCCCGAAAGCACGCCGTGGGTGATGTAGGCGTTGACCTCCGTCGCCCCCTTGGCGAGCAGCGCCTCGGCCGCGTTGACGAGAGTGCCGCCGCTGTCGACGATGTCGTCGATCAGGATGCAGCGCTTGCCGTCCACGTCGCCGATCACGTTCATCACCTCGGACTCGCCGGGTCGCTCGCGACGCTTGTCGCAGATGGCGATCGGCACGTCGATGCGCTTGGCGAGCGCACGCGCGCGCACCACGCCGCCCACGTCCGGCGACACGACGACGAGGTTCTCGGTGCCGTATTGCTCCTCGATGTCGCGCACCATGACCGGCGCCGCGAACAGGTTGTCGGTCGGGATGTCGAAGAAGCCCTGGATCTGCCCGGCGTGCAGGTCGACGGTCAGCACGCGGTTCGCGCCCGCGCGTTCGATGAGGTTGGCGACCAGCTTTGCGGAGATCGGCGTGCGCGGGCCGGGCTTCCGGTCCTGCCGCGCATAGCCGTAGTAGGGAATGACTGCCGTGATACGCCGCGCCGAGGAGCGCTTCAGCGCGTCGATGAGGATCAGGAGCTCCATCAGGTTGTCGTTCGCCGGGAACGAGGTCGACTGAATGACGAACGCGTCCTGGCCGCGCACGTTCTCCTGGATCTCGACAAACACTTCCATGTCCGCGAAGCGCTTCACCTGCGACTTGGCGGGTGGAAGCTTGAGGTACTTGGCGATGGCATCCGCCAGCGGCCGGTTGCTGTTGCCGGCTACGATCTTCATGGTCTGGCCGCCCCTGCCACTGTCATGACGCGCATCGAACGGCATGGACGCTCCTCATGCGACACTTCGATGACGCGCCTAATAACGCGCGGGCCCGGGAGTGTAAACCACCCGGGCCCGGCATGTTTAGCAGACTCTGATCGAGTGTGGCCGCCACCCATCAGGAGGGCCGGCCCGCGCATGGATCAGTTGACCTGGGTCTTGGGCAGCAGCTTGACGATGCCCTGAGCAGCGGCCGAGGCGGCGGCATCGGCCGTCTTGCCCCAGGAGCCGTCGAGAGAACCTTGAGGAATCTCGTTCTTCTGAGACACCGTGCCGAGCTTCTTGCCCTTCGGATCCTTCACGTCCCAGTCGATCTGGATCGGCTGCTTGCCGTTCTGGCCCTGGCCGACGATGACCTTGCCTTCCACCTTGTAGGTATTGGCGCTGGCCGACTCGGTGAGCGCGACACCGCTGCGGGTCAGCTCACGCTGGATGGCGCTTGTCAGTGCAACGCTGCCGTCCCCCGGTGCGCCGACGACGCTCGGGACGATGGCGGTCACGCCGCCGTCACGCGCGATGCTGCCGGTGGTGGTCGCCGGACCGCCGGCGGCCGAAGGCGTCGAGGAGGGGGCCGACCCGGTATAGGAGAGCGGCGTTGCGCCGGCAGCCGGCGTACCGCCGGAAACCGTCGCCGCGTTCGAGGCGACGACCGCGCCCCCGCCATGCGACGGCAGCCACGTGACGAGCGAGCCGGCCGTCTTGCTCGAGATCGCGCGGACGACCTGTGGCGTGACGGAAGCCCACGGATCCTTGGACTGCGCGCCCGAAAGCACTTCCTCGCCCGTGATGCGGTTGACGCGTTGGCCGGAAATGTCGGTGACGTCCCAGATGTAGGAAACCTTGGTGCGCCCCTTCTCTCGGGCGGACACCACATAGCCGCGCAGCGTGTACTCCGCCTTCGCGTTGGGATCGCGCGCGACCGTGATCTTCTGCGCCTCGATGGCGCTGGCGAGCTGCGACTCGAGCTGCTTGGCAACGGCGTCGGGCGCACCGATGACCGGCGCGACGGCGATCTTCGCGGTTTGCGCAGTGGTGGTCGTCGATGCCGGCGAGAGCGAAAGAGACTCGTTGGGATCGGCGCTGTTCGCAAACAGATTGGCACCCGTCTCGCAACCGCCAAGGCTGAGGCCGACGAAAGCCGTTAGGACTGCGAACACGACTGACTTGTTTCCACGCCATGCCGCAGCAGCATCAATGGTCGTCACGATGACGTCCCCCTATGAATGATCCGCTGTTCTCCGGCGGCCGGCGTACAAACTTTGCGGCCATCCCTCTGCTGATACTGCCGGTACCCTCAATGAATCCTCTAGCCAGACACCTGCCATGCGTCCAGCCGGAATCGGGAAGAAACCAGTCACGTGGCTAATTCTGTCCGCAACATCCACAGCGTAACTGTGGATTTTGCAGTTAGGCCACAACAATGGCAGAGATTTGGCGCCCGTAGTCGGGCTCTTTTCGATGCGTCGCACGCCGAAAACTGAAAAACATCGATTCGTTCTCATAGGTGCACGGAGCGTGCTGCTCGGCATGCTTGATCCCGATCGCGCCAAGTCGCGCCATGACATAGGCCGGCAGATCGAAATGTGGCGTCGTCCGTCCTTTGGGGATGGTAAAGAAGCGCCCATTGTCCGCGCCCGCCTCCTTGAACGCGGCCACGAACTCGGGGCCGACCTCATACGACTTGGGCCCGATGGTCGGTCCAAGCGCGGCGAAAATCCGTGCTCTGTCAGCCCCGAGCCCCTCCATGGCCGCGACCGTCGCCTCCAGCACGCCGCCGAGTGCACCGCGCCATCCGGCGTGCGCCGCGCCGATGACGCCCGCATCTGCGTCGGCAAACAGCACCGGGGCGCAGTCTGCCGTCAGGATGCCGAGCGCGAGCCCGCGCGTCCGCGTCACCAGGGCGTCGCCCTGGGGCAGTGCCTCGCGCGGGACCAGCGCGTCGACGACATGAGCGGTGGCGCTGTGAACTTGGTAAATGGTCTGCACGTCGTCGGCGAACGCGGGCTCGAACGCGTGGTGCACCGGTTCTCGATCACGGACACCGCATCGTCCTTTGAGCCGGCGCCACAGTTGAGGCTGGCGTAGAGCCCGCGCGAGACCCCGCCCTGGCGCGTGAAAAATCCGTGGCGGATGCCGGGCAGGATGGAGAGGTTGTCGGCTTGCAGAGGGCTCAGCATGGGGTGCGTCGGTCTCGAAGGATCAGGCGGGCGCGACCTTAGACCAGGATCGTGGCGGAGAGCTATCCGTCGAATCCGGGCAGCGGCGCGACATCGCCCGAGCGCACGCCGAGCGCGAGGAAGCGTGAGCCCATGCCCGTCGGCGCCATCAGGCGCAGCGCCCCCGCCTCGATCTCGGAGGCGCGCTGCGGATTGGCCGCCATCAGCCGCGAGGTGCGCTCGATGAGACCGAGGCGCCCCAGGAGCTCGGCCTGCGGCAACGGCCCCTCGACAACGAGGCCGGTGCCGCGGCAGGCGGTTGCGAAACTCTGGAAATCCACCTGGGCGGAGAGATCGGTTTCTCCGGGCGTCTCGAACGGCGACACATGCGCCTGCTCGGCGACCCCTTGCAGCGTGTCGCCGAAGCCCGTCGCTGCATGCCCGTAGTCGATGAACAGCGCGGCCAGCGGGCCACGTGCCGCATGTGTCGCAAGCAGCGTATTCGCAAGACGCGCATGGTGGGCGCAGAGTTCGAGGATGTCGCCCTCCCGCGGTGTGAGGCCGCCTGGCACGGCGACAGGTGCCTGTCCCGCGGCCGTATCGGCGACGAAGGCGAAGCCGCCATCGCCCGCGAGGGTCACGCGGCGCAGGCACCATTGCCCGCCGGCGAACACGAGCTGCGCGACCGGCAGCGCATCGAGAAACTCGTTGGCCACGAGCAGCGTCGGGCCATCCGGCAGGTGCACATTTTGGACGCTCTCGTGAAACGTGAGCGGCACGCCTGTCTCCGCCAGCGTCCGAGCCTGCACCTCGCGCAACGCGGCGTTGCTGTCCACCAGATGCACCGAGAGCGCGTCGCGAAATCCCGGCACGACGCGGGTGGCACGTAGCGCATCGCGCATCAGCGTCCCCCGCCCGGGGCCGAGCTCCACCAGGTTGACGCGTGGCGGCGACCCCATCTGCTGCCAGACGACACCGCACCACAGCCCGATCAGCTCGCCGAACACCTGGCTGATCTCGGGCGCAGTGACGAAATCGCCCGCCGCCCCGATCGCGGGCCGCCGACGGTAATAGCCGTGCTCAGGATCGAGGAGACATGCTTCCATGTAGTCTGCAACGCCGATCGGCCCGTCGCGGGCGATCCGCGCCTTGAGCTTGAGCGCGAGCGGTGTCTCCATCATGGAAGGGTCGGCACGTCCGTGCGCCGGGCGCGCCAGATGAGATAGAGCCCGAGCGCGAGCATGGGCAGCGAGTAGACCTGTCCCGCGGTCAACGGACCGGCCATGAAATGCGGCTCGCGGAAGAATTCGGCGGCGGATCGGGCGAGCGCATAGCCGACGAGAAACGCGCCGGAGACGAGACCGGGACGCTTCAGTGCGCCGAACTGATGAGTCATGACCCGCAGGATGATGAACAGCAGAAGCCCTTCGAGCGCGGCTTCATATAGCTGGCTTGGATGGCGCGCCGCTTCGCCCGCGGGACAGCTTCCGTGAAGAGCCTTGATGCGCTCGTTGCAGAACACCATGCCCCAGCTTACGTCCGTCACGCGGCCCCAAAGCTCACCGTTTGCGAAGTTGGCGAGTCGGCCGAAGAAAAGCCCGATCGGAACCGCTGCGGTGACGAGGTCCATGGCGCTGAGAAAATTGACGCCGTTGCGCCGCGCGAAAAACCAGCCTGCGATGCAGCAGCCGACCACCGCGCCATGAAAGCTCATGCCGCCCTTCCACACAGCGAAAATCTGCAATGGATCGCGCAGGTAGGTGGCGGGCTCATAGAAAAAGATGTAGCCGAGGCGCCCGCCAAGCACGACCCCGAGCGTGATGAAGAGCAGGAGGTCGTCGACTTTGGTCAGGCTGAAGGGCGGTGTGTCATGTCCCCAGAGCTTGGGCGTAGCGAGCAGACGGCGGATATACGCCCAGCCGATCAGCAGGCCCGCGAGATACGAGAGCCCATACCACTTGATGGCCAGCGGACCGATGGCGATTGCGTTCGGGTCGATGTCTGGAAACGGGATGGCAAGAAGGGTCATTGGGGCTCTGGCTTGGTGCATCTCTTGCGGCAGCGGGCGGCAGGCAGCGGGCAGGCGTGGTGGTCATACTCGCCCAGCTGCCGCGCTGCCCCGTCTGCCTGAATTGCGCCGGACGCTGCCGGGTCTCGGGGACCGAGTCAAGCGACCGCATCCCGCCGCTTGAACCGGAAGCGCAGAGCCACCATAGTCCGGTCACATGACAGGGTGGCCCGCTGCCGCTTGGCCAGCGCTTCGGCGCGGATCGGAATGGGATGGAAACGCCGATGACACAGACATCGAACCGCCTGCTGGACGAGGTCGCAAAGCTGATGACCGATGCCGCCGGCGCGGCACACGGCCTCCGCCAGGAAGCAGAGGGCCTGATGCGCGCACAGGCCGAGCGCATTCTTCAGAGCATGGACGTGGTGAAGCGTGAGGAGTTCGAGGCTGCGAAGGCGATGGCTGAGAAGGCGCGCCTCGAGAACGAGCGCCTGGCGGGCCTCGTCGCCGCGCTCGAAGCGCGGATCGCGATGCTTGAGGGCAAGTCTCAGGCCGGCGCTTAGCGGGCCGACTGCTTCGCGGCGCTTGTCGAGTGCACCGCTGCCGTTTCCACATCTCCGATAGCTTTTTCGCGCTTTTGCTCAGGGTGAGAGGCAGAAATGCTGCGTTGACGCAGCATCGAAGGCCGGCGCGAAAGCATTGCTCGTGGACAAAGATGCCCTCGCCTTGCGACTCGCGGGTGCCTCTGTTTTCGTCGCGCGGCTGAGTGCTTCCCGATCCTGTGAGCAATCTGCCGAAGGAAGCGCGCGGCGAAGAAAACCCCTGGGACAAGTCGCGTTTCGCCCCATTCCCGTCATGGACCGATCGTGCAGTCGACGGCTATGTAACGAGTGCCGGCGCACGACGAAGAGGTCGCCGGGTTTCAAGGAGCCAGAATGGCATCGTCCGAAAAGGGCCACGAGCGCATCATCCACCCGATCGATCTCGTGGAGCAGCTAGCCGCGACGTACGATTGGGCTACCGACCGCATGGGCGACGACGAGCTCACGCTGGTCGTCGGCGGCAACTGGACCGACTATCATGTCTCGCTCAACTGGCGCGACGACCTCGAGGCGCTGCATCTGGCCTGCGCCTTCGATTTCCGCGTGCCGGAGACGCGCCTCAACGAGATGTACCGCCTGATTTCCCAGATCAACGAGCAGCTCTGGCTTGGCCATTTCGACCTCTGGACGCAGGAGGGGCTGGTCATGTTCCGCCACGCGCTCCTGCTCAACGGTGCCGTTGTGACGCCGGGCCAGTGCGAGGCCATCCTCAAGGCCGCGCTGGAAGCGTGCGAACGCTACTATCAGGCCTTCCAGTTCGTTGTCTGGGCAGGTAAGGAGAGCCGGGAAGCTCTCGTCTCGACCATGTTCCAGACCGAGGGCCAAGCCTGAGCCCTCGCCTCGATCGTCTCAGATTGAAAATCTGACGTCTGCCGCGGCGGGCCTTCAACCGGTCGGGTATCGCGATGGCATTCACATTCGATGGGCCGCTCCTTCTTCTTGGAGCTGGCAAGATGGGCGGCGCCCTGCTCGAAGGACTGGTCGCGCGCGGCCTCGATCCGCGCCGCGTCCGCGTCCAGGACCCGGGACCGCCTGCCGAAGTTGCAGCAATGCTCGCGCGTCATGGCATTGTTGCCGAGCCGGCGATCGAGCGCTTACCGGAGCCGCCGGGCGTCATCATCGTCGCCGTCAAGCCGCAGATGATGGACGCCGTCTTTCCGCATGCGGCCCGCTTGGCGGGCCCTGGTACCTTGACCGTTTCCATTGCCGCCGGACGCACGCTGAAGAGCTTCGAGACGCACCTCCCGGCGAACGCCGCGGTCGTGCGCGCCATGCCGAACACGCCGGCCGCTATCGGGCGCGGTATTACGGTTTGCGCTGCCAACGCACACGTAAATCCTGGTCAGCGTACCCTCTGTGACGCGCTGATGGCCGCCGTGGGCGAGGTCGCCTGGGTCGATCGCGAAGCGGAGATGGATGCGGTGACGGCCGTCTCCGGCTCGGGTCCCGCTTACGTCTTCCTGCTGGCCGAAGCGCTGGAGAAGGCAGCCGTCGCGGCCGGCCTCGAGCCCGCGCTTGCCAGACGCCTTGCCCGCGCCACCGTCTCGGGCTCCGGCGAGCTGTTGGCCCAGTCCGATCTCGACGCCAGTGCCTTACGCCAGAACGTCACCTCGCCCGGTGGCACGACCGCGGCCGCCCTCGCCGTACTGATGGCTGATGGCGGGCTCGAGGAGTTGCTGAGGAAGGCCGTTGTGGCGGGTGAGGGGCGCAGCCGCGAGCTGGCGAAATGATCATGGCGTGTCAGATCGCACGCCCGCGGCCACGTGACCTCATTACGAGACCCGAATGAGCCCGAAGGCTCCGGCGACCGGGTCTTCGACCTTCGGGGCGCGTTGGGGATCCGAGCAAGCAAGGAGGAAGCCCTTCGGATCACGCTGCAATCGCCCGTCGTGTCGATGCCGGGGCGAGTGGCGGCTCGCTGGTCCGGCTGTTTGGGTATCGACGCCGCCGCAAGTGCAGCATCACCCTCACGCATCAAGTTATGCTATACTGTAACAGTTGACGCAATGCGGCATTTTTCCCAGTCACGGACTTGTGTAGCGGCGTGCGTACCCAAAAAGAAACGGGCCAGCCGTGAGGCTAACCCGTCGCAAAAACTGAATTTATCTCGACTTCAGTGAGTCCCGCGCGGCGTCACGTCGCTGACCAGACCCGAAGCCGCGTCGCAGACGACGTCATAGTCGAGTCCGTTCTGGCGCAGCAGGAAGCGGTAGATCGGCCGCCCGTCAGGCGCCACGTCGGGCTTGTGGCTCATGGCGGCGCCCATGGCCCCCACGGTCTTGCTGCAGGCGTCGGCGGCCGGCGTCTCCTGCGACACGGGTTCAGCCGCCAGCGCCGGCAGGCCGAAGCCCGCCGCGACAAAGGCAAACGGCAACATCTTGATGGCACGTGCGGTCATGGCGGACCACTCCTTCAGAAAAAGGGGGCCTCTTTTGCGAAGAGGCGACATGAAATAACGTTACGATCTCGGGGAATGTAATGAAACTCAACATCCTGTGAGGGGGTCATCCGGTCAATTCCTGAGGCATTTCAGCGGATTGAATGTCAGGTTGTGACCAGCGCAACGAGGGCGATGGCCCCGATCGCCGCCGCGCTCACGCCGCCGACCAGGGCCCCCAGGGTCCGGCCGCCGACCACCGCCGCCATCGCCGCCTTTGAGACGGTATTGACGCTGGCCGCGATCAGGATGGCGACGCTGGCGTCATGAAGGCTCACCTGACCGCCGGCAAAGCGCGCCATGGAAAGGGTCAGCGCATCGACATCGGCGATTCCGGACACGGCCGCGAGCAGATAGAGACCTGCCGCATTCGCGCGATCTGCCATGGCTTTCGCCACCAGCATGATGGCGGCGATCAGGCCGGCGAGCTTGAGGACGGTTCCAAGATCGAACGGACTGCGGATTTCGAGCAGCGACTCCTGCGCCGAACGGCTCTCTCCTTTCCAGAGCAGCACGCCGCTCCCGGCGAGTTGAACCGCGCCGGCAGCCACGGCGGGCCACAACAGCGTGCCGAGAAGATCAGGCTTGATCAACGCGGCGAGGACGAGCAGACGCGCCAGCATCGTAGCGCCCGCCAGAAAGATGCCGCCGGCGAGCAACCGCGTGCTCTCCGGGTGCTCCCGCGCGAGACGAGCGAACGAGAGCGTCACGGCGGTGGACGACGCGAGCCCGCCGGCGAGCGCCGCGGCGGCGATGCCGTTGCGGTCGCCGAAAACACGCACGGCTATGTAACCCGAGAACGAGATGGCGGCGATCAGGATCGCCAGCAGCCAGATCTCTGCCGGGTTCAGCACGTTCCAGGGATCAATCGGCCGGTTGGGGAGAACCGGCAGCATCAGGAACGTCATCGCGAGCAGCATCAGTGCGCTGCGCAACTCCGGCCAGGTCAACGTGCGGACCCAGCGATGCAGCGGATCGCGCAGCGCGAGCAGGATGGCCATGGTGACGGCCGCTGCAACCGCGACCGTCTCGTTGCCGAGCATCGCGTAGGCGCCGAGCAGGAAGGTGAGGATACCGGCGATCACTCCTGTGACGCTGAAGTTCTTCTCCGTCGTCGCTTCGAGGTAGCTGAAGGCGCCCATGGCGGCGGTGTGGGCGAGAAGCGCTGCGGAGAGCACGATGGGGGACGTCACGGCCGAGATCGCGGCCGCGATGCCGCCGAGCAGGCCGGTGAGCGCGAACGTCCTGAGCCCCGCTGCCCGTTGATGGTCGGGATCCTCGCGTGTTTGCCATCCGCGTTCGAGCCCGATCAGCAACCCGATGGCAAGGGCAACGGCAAGACGGCGAAAGAGCTCTTCCTGATCCATGCCTTCCATCAACCTGCAGCGAATACCGATGGCATCCTTGAAGGTGTTTTGTCGTTAATCGGATCGCCCCGCCGTCACCAACATACAACCCCCGTCATTCCCGCCAAGCGCGGCGGTCACGCCGGAGGCGTGCCTTCGGCACGACCCGCGCGCAGAGCGGGAATCCAGCACAAGACTCCTATCGCAATAGATCTTTGTGCCTTGGGCGGCTCTTACGCTGGGTTCCGGGTCTCGTTCGCGCTCGCGGAATGACGCTGAGAATGGGATCGCCGCTGCCACTCCCATCAACGTCACCCCGACGGAGGTCGGGGTCCAGACAAGCTTGGAATCTGCCGCGTATCCTCGCCGGCCCACCTCCTGAGACGGAGGAGTGAAAGTGAGCACGGCACGTCTTTATCCCGATGGTGGGAGAGGTCGCGTAGCGAGACCTGCGCGGGTGAGGGGTCCTACAGCGGCACCGAGATAATCGCGCGCAAGCCGCCCATCGAGCTTTCGCCGAGCGTGATGTCGCCGCCGTGGCTCTTGGCGATGTCGCGCGCGATGGCGAGGCCGAGGCCGCTGTTGCCGTCATCCTGGTTGCGCGAGCGGTCGATGCGATAAAACGGCTTGAATACGTTGGCGCGCTCGGAGGCCGGGATGCCAGGTCCGTTGTCGTCGACCTCCACGCGCAGCCACGCGCCTTCCGTCGCGGCGCGGATCACGATCTGATCGCCATAGCGCACTGCGTTCGAGACCAGGTTGGTGATCGCCCGCTTGAACGCCTGCCGCTTGAGCGGCAGCACGATGTCGCCCCGCCGCCGCCTGAGCTTGAGCTCGATCGACGTGCCATAGACCTGGCTCTCCTCGTGCACCTCCTCCAGCAGCTCGGTGAGGTTGGTCATCTTCGCCTCCTCGCCGCCGTCGCCGCGCGCGAACGCGAGATAGTCCTCCAGCATGTGCTGCATCTCGTCGACGTCGGACTTGAGCGATTGCACGTCCGGCCCCTCGCCCATGAACGCCAGCTCGAGCTTGAAGCGCGTCAGCACCGTGCGCAGGTCGTGGCTGACGCCGGCCAGCATGGTGGTGCGCTGCTCGACGTGCTGGCGGATGCGGTTGCGCATCTCGAGGAACGCCGCCGCCGCCTGGCGCACCTCACGCGCGCCGCGCACTTGGAAATCGTCCGGCACCGGCCGGCCCTTGCCGAAAGCGTCCACCGCATCGGCGAGCCGCAGGATCGGGCGGATCTGGTTGCGCAGGAACATGATGGCGACCGTCAGCAGGATGACGCTCGATCCCACCATCCAGAGCAGGAAGATATGCGAGTTCGAGGCATAGGTCTGCGTGCGCACGGCGAGAAAGCGCAGGATCGAATCCGCGTGCTGCACGCGGATCTCCACGTGGCGCGACTGGCCGACGGTGTCGATCCAGAACGGCCGCTTCACCTGCCGCGAGATCTCGCGCGAGAGCGCCCGGTCGAGAAGGTCGAAGAACGGTTTCTGGCGCGCCTCGGGCAGATCGCCCGGCGGCAGGATCTGCATCGAAAGGCTGAGCCGGTCGCGCGCGATCCGGATGATCTCGTCGTATTCGCCGGGCTTCGCCTTGTCGTAGAAGTCGATCAGCGCCGCGACGTCGCGCGCCGTCGTTTCGGAAAGGCGTCGCGTCACGTTCTGCCAATGACGCTCCATGAATACGAAGGCGATCGCGCCTTCGAGCACCCCGATCGGTGCGATGATGATGATGAGCGCGCGGGCGTAAAGGCCCTTCGGCATTGAATCGGACAATAAGCCGACGAAGCTCTTGTGCCAGGCGCGAAGCTGCGCGGCGACCGGCGTCGCCATGTCCATGAGCGCGCGGAAGGCGCGTCCGGCGCGGCCCGATGCATTCGTGAAGGGGCCAAGAAGGTCCACGCGTTAATCTGTATAGAGGATATACCCCTTGCCGCGCACGGTCTGCAGATAGACCGGGTTCGAGGGGTCGGTTTCTATTTTGCGCCTGAGGCGATTGATCTGTACGTCGATCGCCCGGTCGTTGCCGGTGGTATCCTCCGTGGCAAGGTCGTGCCGCTGGATCGGCACGCCGGGCTTCTGCGCGAACTGGCGCAGCAGGTCGCGCTCCCGCTCCGTGAGCTTGATGGTCTCGTTGTTGCGGCGAAGCTCCCCGCGCGCAATGTGGAACACGAGCGTCCCCATGCGCACTTCGTCGGCTTGCGCCGGGGCGGAGCCGTTCTGGACCGTCTGCCCGCGCCTGAGGATGTTGCGCAGCCTGAGCAGCAATTCGCGCGGCTCGAACGGCTTCGGCACGTAGTCGTCGACGCCGGCTTCGAGGCCCTCGATGCGCTGCTCGGGCTCCGCCCGTGCCGTCAGCATGCAGATCGGGATGTCGCGATGGCGCTTGATCTCGCGCGCCAGCTCCAGCCCGCTGATGCCGGGCATCATGACGTCGAGCAGCACGATGTCGAAATCCAGTCCGCGCAACGACGCCTGCGCCATCTCGGCATCACCCGCCGTCGTCACCCGGAACCCCTGCGAATAGAGGTAGCGCGCGAGAAGATCGCGGATCTTGAGGTCGTCGTCGACAATCAGCACGTGTGGAGCATCGTCCGGCAGCGGCTCTGCACGTTGGCCGGCTAAGGAGGTCATGGGTGTTTCTCCTCGCTGATCGTGTTGTCCGGTTGCAGGGCGCGAACCAACGCCTCGACCTGCGCACGATCCTCCTCGGAGATCATGGCAAGCAGGAATCGCTTTGTCGCCGCCTCCGCGTCGGGCCCCGCGGCTTGCAGGGCGGCCTCGATGCGCTTCACCTGCAGGGTCGTGAGCCGCTCGGCGAGTCGCGCGCCCTTGAGTGTAGCGTAGAGCAGCCGCTCGCGGCGATCCTCCGCGCCGGCCTTTTGCGTGATGAAGCCTTCTCCGACGAGCTGCTTCAGCACGCGGGCAAGCGACTGCTTCGTGATCTTCAGGATCTCGAGAAGGTTGGCAACTCTGAGGCCGGGGTTGCGGTGCACGAAATGCAGCACGCGATGATGGGCCCGGCCGAAGCCGTATTGGGCGAGAACCGCATCCGGATCGCCCGTGAAATCGCGATACGCGAAGAACAAAAGCTCGACATGCGCAATGAGATCGGGTGGTCCTGCGCTCTTGTCGGGCCCGTCCTCGGCGCCATCGTGCTGAGGGCCGTTGCGCCGGGCTGCGGAGGAGTATCGAGTTATGTCAGCCATGTTGACATATTTGAAGGCCATTGATACTTCTGGCAAGTCATTTTCAGGGCCGCTGGGACCCCGACCGGTCATATCTGACGGGGGCCGCGCTCCGTGGTCCGCCCGCGGATTGTACGGTCGCGGCCAAGAATGTGCGGCGGGGCCGCTTGGCCTCTCGCGAGCCGAACTACGGAGCCGAATAGGACGTCATCATGGCTGAGATCGTTCCCTACCACGATCGCGACGGTTTCATCTGGATGGACGGCAAGCTCGTCCCGTGGCGCGAGGCGAATGTCCATATTCTGACCCACGCCTTGCACTACGGCAGCGCGGTGTTCGAGGGTGAGCGCGCGTACGGCGGCCAGATCTTCAAGCTGACCGAGCACACCGAGCGCCTGATCGAAAGCGCCCGCATACTTGAATTCGAGATCAGCGAGAGCGTGGCCGAGATCGACCAGGCGTGCCGCGACGTCATGGCCGCCAACAAGCTCGTCGATTGCTATGTCCGCCCGATCGCCTGGCGCGGCAGCGAGCAGATGGGCATCTCGGCGCAACAGACCAAGACGCATCTTGCTGTCGCGGCCTGGGAATGGGGCTCCTACTTCCCCATGGAGCAGCGCCTGAAGGGCATCCGCATCGGTCACGCGAAGTACCGCCGCCCGGATCCGGCAACGGCGCCGTCGCGCGCCAAGGCCGCCGGCCTCTACATGATCTGCACCATCGAAAAACATCGCGCCGAGCGCGCGGGCTATGCTGATGCGCTGATGCTCGACTGGCGCGGCCGCGTCGCCGAGTGCACGGGCGCCAACATCTTCTTCGTCAAGGACGGCGTCATCCACACGCCGGAGGCGGACTGCTTCCTTGACGGCATCACGCGGCGCACCGTGATCGCGCTCGCGAAAAAGCGCGGTTACGAGGTGCTGGAGCGGGCCATCCTGCCCGAAGAGCTGTCGACCTTCTCGGAGTGCTTCATTACCGGCACCGCCGCCGAGGTGACGCCGGTCTCCGAGATCGGCGACTTCAAGTTCAAGCCCGGCCAGATCTCGGAGACGCTGCTCAACGACTACATGTCGCTCGTCCAGCCTGACAAGAAGCTCGCCGCCGAATAGAGGGCGGCGTTCTGTTTAAACCAGCACGTTTTGTTTGATCACCGCTTCGAGCCAGTCTGCGAACACTTGCAGACGCCGCGAGAGGTGCTGGCGATGCGGATAGAGCAGGGTGATTGGCATCGGCGCGGCCCTGTGCCGGGGCATGACCTCCACGAGCTTGCCCGACTCCAGGTGGTGCTTGACGTCATAGGCCGGTATCTGGATGAGCCCCAGTCCGGCAAGGCAGCAGGCGATATACGCCTCCGCACTATTCACCGTCACGCGGCTTTTCATGGCGAGGCTCTTCAGCGCGCCGCTTTCGATCCACTCCCAGTCTTCGACGCGCCCCGTGGACGGCGACGCGTAGTTGACGGCCCAATGCGCGCTAAGCTTGTCCGGTGACCGCGGTTTGCCGTACCGCTCGATATACCGTGGGCTCGCGACGTTGATGAGACGCAATTCGCCGAGCGCGCGCGCGATAAGTCCCGAATCCCGAAGCGGTCCGACGCGCAGCGCGCAATCGATGTTGTCCTCGATGAGGTTGACGGCGCGGTCCGTCACGCCGAGATCGAGTTGGATATCGGGAAAGCGACCGAAAAAGTCGGGCAAGACGGGCGCGATGATCAGCCGTCCGATCCGGCCGGGCACATCGACCCGCAGTTTGCCCGATGGGCGGGCCGCAGATTGGCGAAATAGCGCCTCCGCTTCCTCGACGTCGGCCATGAGGCCGACGCACCGTTCGTAGAACGCGGTGCCGTCCTGCGTCGGCGAGACCGAACGCGTGGTGCGGTTGAGCAGCCGCGTTCCAAGTCGTGTTTCGAGTTCCTGCACCGCGGCCGACACGGAGGAGCGCGGCATCCCCAGCGTGTCCGCCGCGCGGGTGAAGCTCGAGCACTCGACCACGCGCGCGAAAATTCTGAACAGGTCGATACGGTCCAAGGCGGTCTCAATTGTACAGAAATTGCGACATGTGATGTCTGTAACGATCTATTTATCCGTAATTCATAGCCGATATGGTCTGCCGGAGAAAGCGGTCGCAGTGCGTGGCCGCACGAGCGAAGGAGACCGGTATGGCTGACCACGGCATCAAGGGGAAAACCGCCATCATCGCAGGCGGCGCGAAAAACCTCGGCGGCCTGATCGCCCGTGACCTTGCCGCCCAGGGCGCGAAGGCTGTCGCCGTCCACTACAACAGCGCCGCAAGCAAGCCCGAAGCCGATGCGACCGTCGCCGCTGTCAAGGCCGCCGGCGCGGAATGCGTTGCGCTCCAGGCCGACCTCACCTCGGCGGGCGCGATGGAGAAGCTGTTTTCTGACGCGATTGCCGCCGTCGGCAAGCCGGATATCGCCATCAACACCGTCGGCAAAGTGCTGAAGAAACCGATCGTCGAGATTACCGAGTCTGAGTACGACGACATGAGCGCCGTCAACGCCAAGTCCGCCTTCTTCTTCCTCAAGGAGGCCGGCAAAAGCCTCAATGACAACGGCAAGATCTGCACGCTCGTCACGTCGCTGCTCGGCGCCTTCACGCCGTTCTATGCCTCGTATGCCGGCACCAAGGCGCCCGTCGAGCACTTCACGCGCGCCGCATCAAAGGAGTTCGGCGCGCGCGGGATCTCCGTTACGGCCATCGGGCCGGGTCCGATGGACACACCGTTCTTCTATCCGGCCGAAGGCGCCGATGCCGTCGCTTACCATAAGACGGCCGCTGCCTTGTCCCCCTTCACGCCGACCGGCCTGACCCATATCGAGGACATCGTGCCCTGGATCCGTTTCCTGGTCTCGGACGGTTGGTGGATGACTGGGCAGACGATCCTCGTGAACGGCGGCTACACCACCAAGTAATCAAGACTCCGCCCCGTCCCTTGCCGTGCCCTGGAAAGAGGCAGAGACTTGCCGCGTGGACAGAAAAGCCACGAGGCCAAGGCCATGACGACTTTGCGCAAAGCCACCATCGGCGTCGCGAGTCTGATGCTGATCCTCGCGGCGGGCATCGCGGTGCCCGTCGGCGTGCGGGCCCAAGAGGGGCCCGGGGGATCCATCAACCCCGGCCGCGACTGCCAGACCATTATCACATGCAACTTCAAGAAGGGCGGCAGCTACCGCGGATGCCTCTCGTCGTACAGTTGCCGCGTCTGCCGCTACGTCGCGTCGGGCTGCACGATCGGCGGGGCCCGCAAGCGATGCCACACGTCCGTTTGCACATGGGGCTGAGCTCGATGTAGTCCTCTGCCGGAGCGGGCGAGTCACGGGAGGACAGGCGGACGTGCACGACGTTGCGATCATCGGCGGTGGCCACAATGGCCTGACCGCGGCTGCCTATCTGGCGGCGGCCGGCCTCAAGGTCGTGGTGCTGGAGAAGAACGCGCACGTCGGCGGCGCGGCCTTCACGGAGGAGTACCACCCAGGGTTCAGGAACTCGGTCGCCGCCTACACCGTCAGCCTCCTCAACCCGAAGGTCCTCCGCGACCTCGATCTCGTCCGCCACGGTCTGCGCATCCTCGAGCGTCCTGTGGCTAACTTCTGGCCCGTCGATGAGCGCCGCGGGCTGGTCATGCCGTACGGCCTCGCGGCCCGCCAGCGCGCGATCGCGGAATTCTCAGAGCGCGATGCCGCGCGTCTCCCTGATTACGACGCGGCCCTCGACCGCGCCGCAAGCGTGCTGAAGCGCCTCGTGCTCGAAACGCCTCCCAATGCCGGCGGCGGACTGCGTGCGCTGTGGAAGGGGGCGCGACTTTCGCGCTCCATCCTCGGCCTCCCGATCGAGACGCAGCGTGACCTCGCAGCCCTCTTCACCGAGAGCGCGTCCGATTTTCTCGCCCGCTGGTTCGAGAATGAGACCGTCAAGGCCGCTTTCGCCTTCGACGGCATCGTCGGCACTTACGCCGCCCCCTCGACACCCGGCACCGCGTACGTTCTTCTCCACCATTGCTTCGGCGAGGTGAACGGCAAGACCGGCGTCTGGGGGCACGCCGTCGGCGGCATGGGCGCCATCAGTGCCGCCATCGCCGCGGCAGCCCGGGAGAAAGGCGCTGAGATCCGCACGCAGGTTGCCGTGCGCGAGGTGGCGGTCGAGAAGGGTCGCGCCAGCGGGGTCGTGCTCGCTTCGGGCGAGGTCGTCCGCGCCCGCGCCGTGGCGGCCGCCATCCCGCCTAAGCTGCTCTTCTCGCGCCTCGTGCCCGAAGGCGCGGTCGCGCCGGACCTGCAGGCACGTCTCGCGAACCTGAAATCTGGCTCCGGCACCTTCCGCATGAACGTCGCCCTCTCCGAGCCGCCGGACTTCACCTGCCGGCCGAACCGCGACGGCACCGACCATATGGCCTCCGGCATCGTCATCGGCCCCACGCTCGAGTATCTGGAGCGCGCCTATCTCGATGCGCGGGCCGGCGGCTGGTCGCAGCAGCCGGTCGTCGAGATGATGGTCCCCTCGATGCTCGACGACACCCTCGCGCCGCCAGGACGCCACGTCGCGAGCCTGTTCGTGCAACACGTCGCGCCGCACCTGCCGGCACCGCGCACCTGGGCCGACCCGGCCGAAAAGGAGGCCTTCGCCGGGCTCGTCATCGATACCGTGACGCGCCACGCGCCGAACTTCAAAGCCTCCGTCCTCGCCCGCCAGGTGCTGTCGCCGCTCGACCTCGAGCAGCGCTTCGGCCTGATCGACGGCGATATCTTCCATGGCGCCCTGTCGCTGGATCAGCTCTTCACGCTGCGCCCTGTGCTGGGCCACGCCGACTACCGCATGCCGCTGCCCGGTCTCTACCTCTGCGCGTCGGGCGCCCATCCCGGCGGCGGCGTGACGGGTGTGCCGGGCCACAACGCAGCGCGCGAAATCGTGCGCGATCTCAAGGGCTGGTGGGCCTGAGCACGGCATCGTAATCGTCCGGGAGGGCGCCGCGAAGCCCGTGTTGCTGCAGCCGATATATGACATCAAATATATGATATCGCGATGAAAAATAGGATCATCAGCGGTCCGAGGCATTGTCGATTTTAAGACTTTGGTAAGCGAATAAACCGAGCCTCGACCTCAAGCGAATCGAGACGATTCAGAGGGGACTTCGAGATGGGCAAGCTATCGGTTTTCATGGCGATGAAGCGTGATCTGGCGTTCGAGTTCGAGCGCGAGCTGCGCGCCGTACGCAACCTGATCCTCGGCGTGACGCGCGTGTCGGGCACCGAGTACACGATCGAGCTCAGCGGCAGCGAAGGCTTCGTCGCCGGCAGCCGCGCCCGCGCTGCCTTCGTCGAGGCGTTCCACGCTGCAGCCCATGAGGCGCTCGTAAAGTACGCGCACGACCTGGCCCATGAGTGCCTCGCGCACGGCATGGACCAGGAGATCATCGGCGGTGCGCTCGGCGGCAACCCGATCCGGCCTCAGCGCGAGCAGTTCGAGCCCGCGATGCCGCCGCAGCCGATAC
>JAFKKW010000013.1 GCA_017304275.1 Hyphomicrobiales bacterium
CCGCGAGATTGACGTCTCGCGGGCCCTACTCTTTTTTTGGTTAAAGCATTGTATCCATTGTGCTCATAAGGCGCACACCCGACGGCCTGGAATGCCCGTTTTTTAAGGCTTAAAGGGGCTTTTTGCCCCTTGACGAGGCCCGTCTTTAGGGGCTTTTGTCGCCGTCACTCCCGCCGATGAGGCAATTTCGCGATGGCGGATCGATCGGCAAGCGCCGCAGCGCGGTCACCAGCCAGTCTGGGACTCTCAAAAATTATTCCAGTCACGAGGACGGAAAGATGAGCAAGAAAGATTTGATCGACGCCGTTGCCAAGGAATGCGACCTCACCAAGGAGAAGGCAGGGGTCGCCGTCGATGCCGCGCTGGCTCACATCAGGAATTCGCTCAAGGCCGGTGAGGAAGTGCGCATCCCCGATTTCGGTACGTTCAAGGTTGCCAAGCGCAAGGCGCGCGAGGGCCGCAACCCCGCGACCGGCGCGACGATCAAGATTCCCGCTTCGCGCGTTCCGAAGTTCAGCCCCTCGAAGGGCCTCAAGGATGCGTTGAACTGAGCACGCCGCGCCGCGTTCGATGTTCGAGAGTTGTGAAGCGCCGTGGAGTTTCCGCGGCGCTTTTTTTGTTTTCGGACACAAGCTGCGGGAGGCTTCGAACAAGGCGCGTTGTGATTTGTGGATGGCCGCGGCAGTCCATGCGGAGCATGGCTCCGCCATGACCCGCGGGTCGCCTTGCTCCCGGGCGCTTCGCGCCGCGTTGGCGACACGGAAGCTCAGGCCACTTTGTTCAATGTCACGAGACCATCTTGCGGCGCGGGGCTTCGGCCGGTATGTGGGAGTTTGTGTCGGGCGGTTAGCTCAGTGGTAGAGCGCTTCGTTTACACCGAAGATGTCGGGAGTTCGACCCTCTCACCGCCCACCATTTTTTTAGCGACACAAGCTGAGAGAAGCTTCGCTCAATAAGCGTGCTGCTCTGTGGATGGCCGCGGCACTTGCCGCGGGTCGCCTTGCTCCCGGACGCTTCGCGTCGATTTCGTTTGGCATGCCCGGGGTGGGAGCAGCGGGCCGTGGTTGGCCGAGCGGGATAAAAAAGCCGGCGTAAAGGCTTTTACGGGGCCGTTTTGCCTCGCTTGACTTCAGGCCCGCGACCACGTATCTCGACGCTTCGCTTTTGCGTTTGCGGCTGCCCAGGGCGCCCAAACGCCGAAATGCGGGAGTAGCTCAGTTGGTTAGAGCGCCGCCCTGTCACGGCGGAGGCCGCGGGTTCAAGTCCCGTCTCTCGCGCCATTTTTTCTCTTCGTGCACAAGCTGAAGGAAGCTTCGGTCCATGGGCCGAGGTGCTCTGTGGACGGCCGGCGCTCGCGCCGGGCGCCCTTGGCGCCTGAGCGCTGCGCGCTGCGTGGCATGAATGAGCTCACGCGCGCCAGGTCAGGGTGTGACCTGCGCCTGCGGCAGAGACGACGGCTTGTGGCTCCATCGCGCTCTCCTAAGTCTAGTGTGTGGGTGGGAATTCAGTGCGCGCGGAGCGCTGGATTGGACCTCGGTAGATGTTGCGCCCGAGGGGCCGAGTGGGTTAACACCACAAGATGATTTTGCGGTGCGACAAGCGCCGCAATGTCCTGCGTCCGAACCTCGGAAGGACGGCACCTGATGACCGATCTCTTGACCGACTATCTGCCGCTTGCCGTGTTCATCGGCGTCGCGCTCGCCATCGGTGCGGCGCTGATGGTGGCGCCGTTCCTCATCGCCTATCGAAACCCCGATCCCGAGAAGGTCTCGGCGTACGAGTGCGGCTTCAACGCCTTCGACGACGCACGCATGAAGTTCGACGTGCGGTTCTACCTGGTGTCGATCCTGTTCATCATCTTCGACCTCGAGATCGCATTCCTCTTCCCGTGGGCGGTGGTATTCGGCGATATCAGCACGCTCGGGTTCTGGTCGATGATGCTGTTCCTCGGCGTGCTCACGATCGGCTTCATCTACGAGTGGAAGACGGGAGCCTTGGAATGGGATTGATCGTTCCGCCGGAGTTCTGCTTCGACAAGGCCAAGGAAGGCGCGACGGGCGGCACTGCGAGCAAGCTCGTGAAGCCGGGTGACCCGTTCTTCACCGGGCTTTCAAACGAGCTTGGCGACAAGGGGTTTCTCGTCACCTCCACCGACGATCTCATCAACTGGGCGCGCACCGGCTCGCTGATGTGGATGACGTTCGG
>JAFKKW010000209.1 GCA_017304275.1 Hyphomicrobiales bacterium
CAACAGGCGGAACGATGCCTCGCGCTCCTTGAGCTCGGTAATGTCGACGCGCAATCCGATGATGCCGCCGTCGATCGTGCGGCGTTCCTCGATCAGGATGCAGCGGCCGTCGGCGAGCCACTGCTCGTGGCGCTCGCTCGGGTTCAGCATCTTCTCAAGTCGCTCGGCGATCCATTCCTCCTCGCGGCCCTTGGCTGCGGGATAATCCCCGCGCGCGACGCCGATGCGCAGGGTATCCGCCAGTTTGACGCCGACTTCGAACAGATCCGCGGAGCGATGGTAGATCTTGGCGTACTCCTCGTTCCACAACACGTAACGGCCTTCGGCATCCAGGAACACGATGCCTTGCGGGAGGAGCCCGATCGCGTCGCGCAGACGCGCGTCCGCGGTGCGGGCTTCCTCGACGGCGGCTTTCGCCAGATTGAGCGCGGATTCGAGCTCGGAAATATGCGCGGCCTGATCGGCGCCGTGGCGTGTCGCAACGTCGCCGCGCAGCACCTTGAGGGGCGCGCAGGGGTCGCCTGCCGGTCGGGCTCAGCCGGGTGTCCCAATGCCGCCGTTTCATCCGTAAACCTGCTCCGATGGCCGCGTTTCGCCGGGAAGTATCCAGTCCGAGGCTTAACGAGCCCTTTCCCTTCCTTCCCATAAGAGCGGCTGAACCTCATGAAATCAGACGACAATTGCCCGTCGTTTGCGGGGGTCTCGTGTGGCAAATCGGGACGGTCTGTTACCTGCGGTCGACCTGTGCTGCGCAAACCGGCAGCCGATGACTCCCAATCGGACAGATTTCATCGTTCAATTGCGAATTGCATCTCCCGTGGGGCGGTCGTCGATCGCAGCGCTGCGCACAGGCCTTGCAGTCGATCTTTTCTTTTGACGCTCGTTTATGGTTAGCGAGATCTTGACGCGAGCCGCTCCATGACGCCGCAAAGGCGCTTCTCGATCCTGATCCTCGGCAGTACGGGGGCGTTCGGCGCGAAGATCGCCGAGCGCCTAGCGACGAGCGACGCGATCGATCTCATATTTGCAGGGCGAACAGGGGCGACGCTTGCGGCGCAAGCGGACGCGTTCGCGAAAGTCGCCGCGCGCTCCGTACGCACGGCGGTGCTCGATGCGGACTTGCTCCAGGCAAGCGATCTCACCGGACGCGGCGTCGATCTACTCAGCAACGCCTCCGGACCCTATCAGGCCGGCTGCTACGGCGCGGCGCGGGCGGCCGTCGCGGCAGGATGCCATTACATCGATCTCGCTGACTCGCGGCCGTTCGTCGTCGGGTTCAAAGACCTCGACGACGCTGCGCGTTCCGCCGGTGTTCTTGCGGTCAGCGGGGCGAGCTCGGTGCCGGGCCTCTCGTCGGCGGTGGTTGGCGAATACCGCGACCGTTTCGCCACGCTGCGGGAGATCGACATCGCCATCTCGCCCGGCAATGCATTCGATCCGGGAGTCGCGACCGTTGCCTCGGTGCTCGGCGGTGTCGGACAACCGATGCGGATGCTCCGCGGCGGCGACTGGCGCACGGTCTACGGCTGGCAGGGGCTCCGGCGGCAGTCGTTCGGCGACGCCGGCCGGCGCTGGCTCGGCTATATCGACGTTCCGGATCTCGCGCTCATGCCGTCATACGGCGCGAGTCTCGAGAGCGTGCAGTTCCAGGCCGGGCTCGAGGTCTCTCTGTTCCACCTCGGCCTCTGGTGCGCGTCATGGCCGGTGCGTTGGGGTCTTGTTTCGAGCCTGGCGCCGCTTGCGCCGCATCTGCTCGCGATCAAGCGCCGATTCCACTGGCTCGGCAGCGACCGCGGCGGGATGAGCGTCACCATGCGCGGCCTCGACCTGAACGGCACGCCAATCGAGATTTCATGGCTGCTGGTCGCGCGCCGCAACCATGGCCCCTACGTGCCCGCCCTCACGGCCGTCGCACTGGCGCGGCGGCTCGCTTCCGGCGTCGAGACACGCCGCGGAGCCTGGCCGTGCCACGGCGTCGTGCGCCTCGACGACATTCTGGCCGAGGCACAGGGGCTCGACATCACCTGCACCACGCATGAAACAGCCCTCCCGCCTTGAGGGCGAGAGGGCTGCCATTTCGTGCCGCGGCGTCAGGTGCGCCAGGGATGCTCGGGAAGGTCCGATACGCCGACCGGCTTCACGCCGGCGGACGCGACGCGGTGATCGTTCTCGACGGAGCTGCCCGAGACGCCGATGGCGCCGATCAGGACGCCGTCCTTATCGACGATCGGCAGGCCGCCGGGAAAGGTGATCAGGCCATCGTTCGAATGCTCGATGCCGAACAGCGGACCGCCCGGCTGCGAGAGCTTACCGATCTCGCCCGTCGGCATGCCGAAGAAGACGGCCGTCTTGGCCTTCTTGATGGCGATGTCGATGGAGCCGACCCATGCGCCGTCCATGCGGGAAAACGCCTTCAGGTCCGCGCCGCTGTCGACGACGGCGATGCACATCTTGGTTTTGGTCTTTTCGGCTTCCTTGCGAGCCGCCTCGATGATCTTCTTTGCGTCGTCGATCGTCACATGCATGGGGAGTATCCTCTGATACGCGCAGGAGCAGCGCGGGTCGTCATATCGCGAGCGAGTGGCCAGATTTCAATGGCAGCGAATTAACCCTAGACATTCGTTGCCGGGCATTCGCAAAGGACACAACGGACGAAACCGGAGCGCGTTCCGAGACGAAGCGGGTCAAACGTACGGGTTCGCTTGTGGACGCTTGCGTGGATCCGCGCCCCCGGCCTTCGCCGTGTCGGGCTCCGCCGGGATGACGGCGCGGGAGCGGCAAGCGGATGCCACAAGCTCACGTCATGCGGCGTCTTGGCGTAGCCATGCTTCGCCGGCCGGCCGGCACCCCGTGCAAATCTCCGCGCGCCAACAGGCGGAGCGTACCTGCCTGTCTCAACCCTCGGTGCTCTTCTCCTGGCCGAGCTTGTAGAGGTTGGAGAGCAACGCGTCGAAACCGCCCGCGCCGGCTCCGGTGTGGAGGTCGATGCGGCCCACCTTCTCGACGAGCTTCTCCAGCGCCTCGAGCTCCTTCAGGCGCAAGAGCAGCGGGTTGTTCTCCATCAGCTTGGCTGTATTCAAGAGCGAGCGCGTGGCGGCCGTCTCTTCCTGGCGGCGGATGATGTTCGCCTTGGCGACACGCTCAGCCTCGACGACCTTGTTCAAAAGCTCGCGCACGTCACCCGGCAGGATGACGTCCTTGACGCCGATCTCGCCGACCTCGGCGCCGAGCGCCGCCGCGCGCTCGGTGACGTAGCCGCGCACCTCGCGGTCGATGGTATCGCGCGCGGCCAGGATCTCGTCCAGCGTGCGGGCGGCCACTGCTTCGCGGATCGCGAACTGGATCAGTCGGTAGAGCGTGGCGTTGACGTCGGCGGTGGTGAGCGCCGCCTTCTCGGGATCGACGATGCGCGCGAACGCCGTCAGCGTCACGCGGATGCCGACGCGGTCTTTGGTCAGGATCTCCTGCGCCGTGACCTCGATCGGATTCGGGCGCAGATCGATCAATTGAATGCGCACGGTACGGCCGACGGACCAGAACGCATGGCGGCCCGGCGGCAGGCGCTCGGTCAGAACGCCATCCACGAACAGAAGACCGGCCTGGCTCGCATCGACCACCGAGGTGACGATGGTGCCGCCGGCACGCGCCGCGTCGAGCTTGTCGAGGTGGCGCTTGTCGACGCGCAACGCGGAGGCCGTGTCGACCACCTCCGCCTCCACCCTGGTCAACGTCTTCCAGAAGGCCCGCGTAGTGTTCGGCAACACCAGATGCTTCGGCTCGCCGTCCATGGAGACGATGGCGACCTCGGTCGGGCCGGCCTGGATGATGGCGAAGTTCTCCTCCGCGACGTCGGGATCGGACTTGGCGATCAACAGCGCCTTCTCGGGCGCGATCTCGGCGCGCAGGATCTTCACGGTCTCGACGGAGAGCTGGCTGAGCGGATCGAATTCCGTGAACCGGCCCGGCTCGAGCAGCTTCACGAAGCGGCCGTCGCGACGCAGAAACGCGCGCTCGTCGTCGTTCACGGTGACCGTGGTCCAAAAACTCAGGCGAGACATGGGATGCTCCAGAAAGGTCTTTGCCGGCGGGCGCCGGATCGCCGGCGTTTCAAATCTCATAAAAACTTCGAACGGCAGGTCACCGGCCGTCACACCACGACGAAAACACGGGCCCCCGCTTGAGCCGCGCCGCTCGGCCTTCCACCCTTCCGACCCGGCCGTCCCGAAGAACGGACGGCGCCATGAAGGGCTCCGGCTCTGCCGCGCGGCGGTATCCGCGAGGACGCGGAGCGCTTCGACGCTTGCCGTCCGCCCCTGCCTCTCGGCCGAAGCCTCGAAGCCGGAGCCTGGGCCGGCGCAACGACCGGCTTCCCAGAAGGAGATCGCTTGAAGGCGATTGGCATGGGACTTGAACCCATCACAGCGAGATTAACAGTCTCGTGCTCTACCCACTGAGCTAGCCGTTTGGAGAAGCCCAAGGGAATCGAACCCCCGACCTCCCGGCGAACCGGGCGCTCTGCCACTGAGCTACGGCCTCGTTTTTTTTCCCGAAGAACGCGGAACACGCCGCCGCAGGGCGGTGCGCGCCAGCCGGGTCTCAGCGAGCCCGGACACATGGCGTCGGATCAGGAATTGGTGAGTAAACAGCCGATTTTGGCGAAATTGCATTCCACGCAGGATGAGCGGCCGTCAATCGTTACGCGAAGAGCTGCCAAGCACGGGCTGCGGGGTGCTGATCGCGGGCATTGCATATGACGACGGAGCGGTTTAGCCCTGGGCTGCACGTCACGCACGGAACAGCCGTGCCCGATGCCCTCTGCAAGAGGTTGCCACCGGTCCGCACCTACGCAGGTGCGGGCGGATTGTTCCATGGGACCATTTGCATGACCCTGAGTTTGCCGCTCAGCGCGCTGAAGAGGCGCTATGACGTGATCGTCGTCGGCTCCGGCTACGGCGGCGGCGTGACCGCGTCGCGGCTCTCGCGCGCGGGCAAGCGCGTTGCCGTGCTCGAGCGCGGGCGCGAGATATCGACCGGGGAGTTCCCGCAGAAGTTCGGGGCGCTCAAGAGCGAGTTCCAGGTGACGGGGAAGAGCTTCCGCACCGGCTCCGAGCAGGCGATCTACGACGTGCGCCTCGGCCGCGATATGCACGTGCTCGTCGCATGCGGGCTCGGCGGCGGGTCGCTCGTCAACGCGGGCGTGTCGCTGGTTCCGGACAAGCGCGTGTTCGCCGATGACGCGTGGCCCGGCCAGATCGCGCAGGACGGAATGCTCGCGGAGGGCTTCCGGCGCGCCGAGCAATGGCTCCGGCCCGCTTCCGACCCACGCGCATCCGAGATGACGAAGTTCGGCGTGCTCGAACGCGCGGGAGCGGGCCTCGGCGGAACGCTCGTCGCCTCGCGCATCGCCGTCAGCTTCGAGGACACTACGAACCCGGCGGGCATCCATCAGAAGGCGTGCACGCGCTGCGGCGATTGCTGTGCGGGCTGCAATGTCGGCGCAAAGAACACCGTCGCGCTGACGTATCTCCCCGATGCCGTCCAACACGGGGCGGAAATCTTCACCGGGCTCAAAGTGGGCACCGTGCGCAAGGGCACGGACGGCCAATGGCAGGTTTTCGCGCAGGCGGTCGGCAGCGACCGCAGCGTGGCGGAGGCCGTGATCGAAGCCCCCGTCGTGGTGCTGGCGGCCGGAACGCTCGGCTCGACCGAGATCCTGCTGCGCTCGCGCGAGGCGGGGCTCCCGCTTTCCGATCGGATCGGGCAGCGCTTTTCGGCCAACGGCGACATCATCGCGTTCGGATACGGTGCGAAGACGACCGTCAACGGCGTCGGCGTCGGTCATCCACCCAAGGTGGAGGGCCTGGAGATCGGCGCGTCGGTCTCGGGACAACTGGAGTTTCGCGACGCGGACGTGCTCGCCAACGAGCTCAACGTGCAGGAGGGCGCGCTGCCGTCCGCGTTCGCGTCGGTCCTGCCGGTGCTGTTCCTGCCGAACGGGCGGCTGCTCGGCGCGATCTCGAGCCTCGTCAACGGCGTCTACAAGGGGCCGTTCGCAAGCCTGCAGACGTTCTTCGCGGTCTCGCACGACAGCGCGGCGGGGCGCTTCTCGCTCGAGGACGATCAGCTTGCGCTCGGCTGGCCGGGCGCCAAGGACGAGCCCGTCTATACCAGGCTCGATGCTATTCTCTCGCGCCTCGTCGCGGCGAGCGGCGGCAAGTACGTGAAGAACCCGCTGGCCGGCACCATCATGGGCCACCAACCGGCGACCGCGCATCCGCTCGGCGGCTGCGGCATGGGACGGGACCGCAGCGACGGCGTGGTGGACCACAAGTGCCGCGTGTTCGATGGCGCTTCCGGAGCCGGCGACACCGCGGTCCACGAGGGGCTCTACGTGATCGACGGCGCCGTGATCCCGCGCTCGCTCGGCGTCAACCCGCTGCTCACCATCACGGCGCTTTCCGAACGCGCCATGCTGCACTTTGCGCAGGACCGGGGCTTGCGCTACACAACGGCACCGGTTTCTCCCGCGGCCGCGGCCGCATCGGCCTGACATCGAGCTCATGCGCATCGAATATCACCGCGCGCTGATTGCAGACCGGGTCCGCAATCAGGCCTTCCACGACGCCCTCGCCCGCGTGATCCGCCGCGGCGCGACGACGGTGGCCGACATCGGAGCCGGGACAGGGCTGATCGGCCTGATGGCGGCGAAACTCGGCGCGCATGAGGTGCTGCTGTACGAGGCCGCCGAAGTGGCCGGCGTGGCGGCGGCGACGATCAAGACCAATCGCGCCCGCACCTGCCATCTGATGCCGTGCCACTCGACCGAGATGGAAGATCCCCCGCGCGTCGACGTCGTCGTCTCCGAGACGCTCGGCAATTACGCGCTCGAGGAGAACATCATCGACACGCTGGCGGACGCTCAACTGCGCCATCTCAAGGACGGCGGCGTCATGATCCCGGCGCGCATCCGCCAGTTCGTCGTGCCCGTGATCTCGGACCGCATCCATCGCGAGCTTGTCGTGTGGGACGAGGTCGGGTTCGGGATCAACCTCGCGGACGCGCGCAAGATGAGCCTCAACAATGTCTATGTGCGCAGTTTGGGGACCGACGATCTCCTCGATGGCGGCGCGGCGGCGAAGATATGGGATAGCGTGACGCTCGGCTCCGACGCCAAGCGTAACCGCAAGGGCGAGGTGTCCTGGACGTTCGACGCCCCGCATACGGTCCATGGCTTCGCCTACTGGTGGGAGACCGATCTGATCGACGGAGTGACGCTCTCCACAGCCCCCGATGCGCCGCGCACGCACTGGGAGCAGCTCTATTTTCCGCTGGAGATGCCCATCGCCGTGGCGGCCGGGGAGAGCGTGCTCGTCACGCTGCGCTCCAAATCCTCGGAGGAGGCGGGGACGCATCTCGCCTGGACGGCGGTGCATTTCGACCGCGATGGCGGCTCGAAAGGGCGCCAGGCCATGGACCTCGACAAGGGGTGGATTCCTTAGACGCTAGCTGTCTCAGGACGTTATGGCCTCCAAGCGCGTTTTCCCTCACATCGCGTCGCGACACTTGCGGCTCCCAAATCGTTGAGTATTATTCAAACGATTTTACTGGGAGGAAACCTAGGATGACAGCGCGACTGATCGACGGAAACGCCGTGGCTGCCGCAGAACGCCGGAAATGCCGGGAGCGCGTGGCGGCGCTCAAACGCGACCATGGCGTGACCCCGGGGCTCGCCGTCATCATGGTCGGCAACAACCCTGCATCCGCGGTGTACGTGCGCAACAAGATGCGCGCGTGCGAGGACGTCGGCATCCGGTCGGAACGCTTCCTGCTGGCGGAAACCTCCGCCGAGGACGACGTCGTCCACCTGATCGAACGCCTGAAAGCCGACCCGGCTGTGCATGGCATCCTGGTCCAGCTTCCGCTGCCCAAGCATTACAATATCGAGCGCGTGCTCGGCACGATCCCGGTCGAGAAGGACGTCGACGGCTTCCATCTCTACAACGTCGGCGGTCTCGTGGTCGGGGGCACGGTGTTCCCGCCGTGCACGCCGTACGGCGTGATGCAACTGCTCGAGCACGAAGGCATCCCGGTTGCCGGGCGCAATGCAGTGGTGGTCGGCGCGAGCAACATCGTCGGCAAGCCGATGGCGCTGATGCTGATGCAGCATGAAGCGACGGTCTCGGTCTGCCACGCGAAGACGCGCGACCTCGCGCAGTACACAGTGCTGGCCGACATCCTGGTCGTCGCGGCGGGCTGCCCGAACCTGATCACCGGACCGATGGTGCGCAAGGACGCCGTCGTCATCGACGTCGGCATCAACCGGCTGCCGACGGGAGAGCTGGTCGGGGATTGCGATTTCGACGGGGTTTCGCGACGCGCGTCCTACATCACGCCGGTGCCCGGTGGCGTCGGACCGATGACGGTGACCATGCTGCTCGTCAACACGATCAACTCCGCCGCCCGCGGCGCCTCCGCGGAGGGACACCTGGCCGCTGTGGGCTAGACGTCGGCCGCGGTGGGTTAAACGCCGGCAGCGCTCGGCGTAAGGCCGGTGTCGTTGGCGGGCTCGAAGGTGAAGGCGACGGACGACGGATCGTAGCCGCCGACGCCTCCCGATACCGGGCGGCGCGACGTGATCGGGCGGGTCAGAATCAGCTCGGCGCGTGGATCGAACAGGCGCACGAACTGGGTGACACGCGGCGCGATCTCGGTGCGGAAGCGCGAGCCGTTGAAGACGCCGTAGTGCCCCACGCCCGCGCATTCCATATGCAGCTTTCTTTCGGGCGGCAGGCCCGTACAAAGGTCGTGCGCGGCGCGGCACTGGCCGAGGCCCGTGATGTCGTCTTTCTCGCCCTCGATGGTCATCAGTGCGGTGCGCCGGATCTTCGAGGGATCGACGCGGCGTCCGCGATGCGTCATCTCGCCCTTGGGCAGGGCGTGGCGCACGAACACGGTGTCGATCGTATCCAGATAGAACTCCGCCGTGAGATCCATCACCGCCAGATACTCGTCGTAGAAGGCGCGATGCTTCTCGGCCGAGTCGCCGTCGCCACTGACGAGATGGCGGAAGAGCTCCTTGTGGGCCGTGGCATGGCGATCGAGGTTCATCGACATGAACCCCGAGAGCTGCAGGAAGCCCGGATACACATCGCGTCCCACGCCCGGATAAGGCCAGGGCACGGTGGTGATGACGTGGCGCGCGAACCAATCGGTGCCGCGCGTGACGGCGACGTCGTTGACGGCAGTCGGCGAGATGCGGGTGTCGATCGGGCCGCCGGCCATGATCATGCTCAGCGGCACGTTCGGGTCGGCATCCTCCTCCATCAGCGAGACGGCGGCCAGGACCGGGACGGCCGACTGGCACACGGCGAAGACGTGGACGTCGCCGCGCAGCGCGGTCAGCATGCCGCGCACATAGTCGACGTAGTCGTCGAGACCGAAGCGTCCGGCCGACACGGGCGTGCTGCGGGCATCGCGCCAATCGGTGATGTAGACCTCGTGATGGGGCAGCAGCGCCTCGACGGTGCCGCGCAGAAGCGTCGCGAAGTGACCCGACATGGGCGCGACGAGCAGGATCTTAGGATCGGCCGCACGCTGTGCGGCGGGCATCTCACGCCGGAAGTGGATCACACGGCAAAAAGGGCGGTCCCAGATCACCTCCTCCGCCACCTTGACGGTGCGACTGCCGATGCGGGTCCTGTCCAGGCCGAACGACGGCTTCAGGTAGCGGCGCGTCATGCGCTCGAAGACCTCGAAGGCCGCCGAGGCATGGCGCCCGACCGAGGTATGGGACAACGGATTGAGCGGGCTTTCGACGAGCGAGCGCCATTGCTCGGCCAGCGCGCGGGCCGGGCTCAGAGCTGCATGGCTCATCTCGTACCAGTGATAGAGCACGATCGAATGCCTCCCGATCTAAAGGCGTCAGACGACGGAGCGCCTTGCATCAGTCCTGCACACAATAACGCGCGGGAAAGGCCGTCCGGTCCAGACGAATACGCGGCGATTGGCCGCCGAAACCCATGTTGTTTTTGCTTTTTTAGTCTCCCCCGTGGCGAGAATGCACTGATTCGAGCGGTATGGCTAAGCATCGGAGCCGCTTGCGGGGGAGTCGATCGCCTTGGCCAGCGCGTCCGCGAGCGCCTTGGCGTCGACGCTGTGCGGGAAGTGCCTCATGAATTCGCCATTGCGGTCCATAAGATACATGAATGAGCTGTGATCTACATTGTATTCGCCGGGGTTGGTTTCGTCGGGCACCTTCTTGGCGTAGACGCGGTAGGTTTTGGTCACAGCGGCAATGTCCTCGGGCGATCCCGATAGGCCGATGATGTTCTTGTGAAAGCTCGCCACATACTTGCCCATCAGCTCCGGCGTATCGCGCTCGGGGTCAACGGTGATGAAAACCGCCGAAAGGCCGTTGGCCTTGTCGCCAAGCTGGTCCAGCGCGGCGGCGATCACCTGAAGCCCCGCCGGACAGACATCCGGGCAATGCGTGAACCCGAAATAGACGAGCAGCGGCTTGCCGGCGAAGTCCTTCTCGGTCACGCGCTTGCCGGACGGGTCGAGCAGGCTGAAGGGGCCGCCGATCAGCGCCTTGCCTGTCGTTTGCGTGGAGGGGGCGCCGGAGGGAAGCGTGGCCAGCAGCACCGCGGTGAGCACGCCGGCCGCGAGGCCGATCAGCAGCGCGAGCACAAGCGTGCGGCGGGACGCGCCAACCTGCTTCGGATCCGTGGTCTTCCTCGTCATACGACCTTGTTTCTCCGCTCCATCCCCAGCGGCGCGCATCCCCGTCCAGACCGGAAAATTCCGCATTCCGTCGGGTGCGCAGCGTCCGCTCCACCTATCTGAGGCATGCAACGCCCACTTGCAAGCTGTGCTAGGGGTTCAAGGTTTGGTAGGAAAGCAAAGCTCAAGCAACGCAAGTCTCTGCAGTGGTCGGACAGTTCAACAAAATCTTCGAATCGAAAGCCAGTTTCAGCGGCGACAGCCAGCTCAGGTTGCAGACCATCGTGCGTCTGCGTTGGATCGGCGTGATCGGCCAGATCTTCGCGCTCTGTGCCGTCTATTTCTGGCTGGGGTTCGACCTGCCCATCGGACCGTGCCTCACCATCATCGCCGTGTCGGCGTGGGTGAACGTGTTCCTTGCCATCTATTACCCGGCCCGGCATCGCCTGTCCGTCAACTTCGCGACCGCGCTCTTGGCCTACGACATCATCCAGCTCGCCTCGCTACTCTACCTGACCGGCGGCATCGACAATCCGTTCACCATGCTCATCGTGGCGCCGGTTACGGTGTCGGCGGCGACGCTGCCGCTTGCCTACACCATCGGCCTCGGCCTCCTGGCGCTGGCCTGCACGTGGCTGCTCGCATTCTATGCCATGCCGCTGCCCTGGTATGTCGATCCGCCGCTGGCGCTGCCGTTCCTCTACAAGCTCGGCATTGTCTCGGCCGTCACGGCGTCGATGCCTTTTCTCGCCATCTACGTGTGGCGGCTGACCCAGGAGGGGCGGGAGATGTCGGCCGCACTGGCGGCGACGGAACACGTGCTTGCGCGCGAGCAGAAACTGCACGCGCTGGACGGGCTTGCCGCAGCGGCCGCGCACGAACTCGGCACGCCGCTGTCGACCATCACGCTCGTCACCAACGAGCTCGAACGGCAGATGGCCAAGGACAGCCCATACCGGGACGACATCCTGCTGCTGCGCAGCCAGGCGCAACGGTGCCGCGAAATCCTGCAGATGCTGACGCGTCATCCGCCCGACGAGGATCCCCTGCACGGAAGCCTCACCGTCAAGGAGATGCTGCACGAAGCAGCCGCGCCCTACGCGGACGGGGCGACCTTCGTCCAGATCCGCGCCACGCCGTCCGCGTCGGCGGCCGGACCTTCCGCCCGCGAGCCGGTCGGCATCCGCCGACCCGGCGTGATCTACGGCCTCGGCAACATCATCGAAAATGCAGCGGACTACGCGAAGACCCGCGTCGAGGTCGGCGCCGAATGGGACGGACAGACGGTCAGCGTCACGATCGCGGACGACGGGCCGGGCTTCAATCCGGACGTGATCGACACCATCGGCGAACCTTACGTCACGACCCGCACGCACGGGCGCAAGGAGCGCAAGAGCGGCACCAAGGTCTCCGGGCTCGGCCTCGGGTTCTTCATCGCCAAAACCCTGCTCGAGCGCTCCGGCGCCAAGCTTCTGTTCGAGAACCGGCCGCCGCCGGGGCACGGTGCGATCGTGCGGGTCATCTGGCCCCGATCGGCTTTCGAGGCCGCCACGGCGCAGCGGGAGCAGCAAATTCCGCGGCCCAGCAAGCACCGCGAGCCTCCGGGCCCGAACGATCCGATTTCTGACGCAATTTGAACGGTCTAGCGGGCGTCACGGGAGGCGCAGGGACCGATTCACATTAATTAACGCCTAGAATATCGTACTATTAGTCATGCCAATTCGTCCTTCTCACCTTGGCGAACCGACCTCGGCTAATATAAATGCGATGAATCGGGAGGTACTCCGTGGTGACTGAAGATCTATCGTTCCAAAAAGACGAGCTGCCGGACGACCGCTCACTGATTATCGTCGACGACGACCGGCCCTTTCTGCAGCGGCTCGCACGGGCCATGGAGTTGCGAGGGTTCGAGGTGCGCAGCGCGCATTCGATCGCCGAGGGCATCGAGCTGATCCGGGCGCAGGCGCCGGCGTTCGCCGTCGTCGACATGCGGCTCGAGGACGGGAACGGTCTCGACGTGATCGCCGAGCTGACGCGCGTCAGACCGGATACGCGCATCATCGTGCTCACGGGCTACGGCAACATCGCGACGGCGGTCTCGGCCGTGAAGCTCGGCGCCGTCGATTATCTCGCCAAGCCCGCCGACGCGGACGACGTCACCGACGCGCTGCTCGCGCCTCACAATGCCAAGGCCGCGCCGCCTGAAAACCCGATGTCCGCCGATCGCGTCCGCTGGGAGCACATTCAGCGCGTGTACGAGCTGTGCAACCGCAACGTCTCGGAGACCGCGCGCCGGCTCAACATGCACCGGCGCACGCTGCAGCGTATCCTCGCCAAGCGGGCGCCGAAGTAGGCCTCGTCGTCTCTCGTCACCGCTCCCTTCACACCATGGCCGCCTTTAAGGCGGCCATCCAGGGCGGCTTGTTCCGCGTCGGCGCGTAGCTCCTGGATGGCCGGGTCAAGCCCGGCCATGGAGTAGGAGAGGGAAGACGTGGATTTCCTACGCGTCGGCAATGCCGAGGCCGATCTCGGCCGGAAGCGTGGGGTCGAGCAAAACCGAAAGACGCGAGGCGGAGGCGCGGGCGAGGCGCAAGGTCATGGCTTTGCGCTTCGGCGCCGGCAGGCGGATCTCCGGCGCCGGGCGAATGATCTCGCCGCCGTAGCGGTCGGCGATGATGAGGCCCGCATCCTGGGGCAGGACCTCCTGCGGGAAGGCGGTGTCCACGGCGAAGAAGAGCCGATCGGAAAACTCGCGATATTCCGGCCATTTGTGATCGGAGCGGAAGTCCTCCAGGCACGACTTGATCTCGACGATCCAGAGCATGCCATCCGGTCCAATGCCGACCACGTCGGCGCGGCGGCCGTTGGGGAGCGGCAGCTCGGCAAGCGCCGTCAGCCCATGGGCAGCGAGCACGCGCACGACGCCGCGGCAAATCTCGCGCGCCGCGGCAGACTGCGGACCGCCGAGCGAGGGACGCGGGGCGATACCGTTGCCTGCCGCGTTGTCCACACCGTCGTCCGGGCCGGTCATGGATCTGCCATTCCGGCATTGAACATTGCCTTCGGTTTGTCGTGATGTGACCACAGTCCGCTCATCCATCCGTTGTCGTCCGTTGACCCGGCGCCTCGTCTGTCGTTGCCCGGGTGTCTCGAACCTTGCAATTTAAGACACCGTGAGATCGCCAATCCGATGTTCTTCAAACGGCTGACCAAGACCAAATCCGCGCCGGCGCCCTCGGGGGAGCCGGAAACACAGACCAGAACGTCCGGCGCCACAGCCGACGCGAGGGCCGGCCTGCAACCGCTCGCGGCCCAAGACCTTCGCCAGACCATCGACGGCAAGGACCTCGGCTTCAAGACCACCGCCGATCTCGAGCCCGCCCGCGGGCTCGTCGGCCAGGAGCGCGCGGTCGCCGCCATCGATTTCGGCCTCAGCATGCGGGCGCGCGATTTCAACATTCTCGTCGTGGGAGCACCCTCGGCCGAGCGGAATGGCGCGCTACGCGCGCATCTTGCCAAAATCGCGGCCGCATCACAAACGCCGCCGGACTGGGTGTACGTGACCAACTTCGCCGATCCGCGCCGGCCGCGCGCCATCTCGCTGCCTGCGGGACGTGCGAGCGCGCTGCAGCAGGGCGTTCTCTCGGCCATCCGCGAGCTTGCCGCGACGCTGCCGTCCGCATTCACCTCCGAGGACTATCGCGCGCGGCGGCGGGCGATCGACGAGGAGTTCCGCGGCGGTCAGGAGGACGCGCTGGATGCTGTTCAGACGCGCGCCGCGCAGCAGAACATCGCGGTACTACGCACGCCGCTCGGTTTCGCGATGGCGCCGATGCACGACGGCAAGGTCGTGCGGTCGGAAGTGTTCAGCCAGCTTCCCGAGGCAATGCGCCGCGACGTGGAGACGCGGATCTCGGCGCTTCAGGCCGAGCTCGAGTCCATCCTTGCGTCCACGCCGAAGGCCGACAAGCACCGGCGCCAGCAGCTCACCGCGCTCAACGAGGAGGTGATGCGGCACGCCATCGAGGACGCGCTCGACCTCGTTTCGGCGGCGTTCTCGGACGTGGCCGACGTGGCGTCGTTCCTGGCGGGCGTGGAAAAGGATCTGGTCGCAAACAGCGCCGTGTTCGCGGTGCCTGAAGGGGACGCCCGGATTGCACTGGCGCAAAGCGACCCAGCGCAAGACGCGCGCTTGCGCCGCTACCTCGTCAACGTCGTCGTCTCGCATGCGGACGCCAAGGCGGGGGCGCCCGTTGTGGAGGCAGCCAATCCCACGCTGCAACAGCTCATGGGGTCCATCGAGCCGTCGGCCGATGCTGCCGCCGCCGACTTTCTCTCGATCCGGTCCGGCGCGCTGCACCGCGCCAACGGCGGCGCGCTGGTCATCGACGCGCGCCGCGTGCTCGCCAATCCTGCCGCGTGGGATGCGCTCAAG
>JAFKKW010000014.1 GCA_017304275.1 Hyphomicrobiales bacterium
CAGCGGTCGCCGCCGCACTGGTTGCAGCCGCATCGACACCGGCGGCCGCCGAATGTCCCGACCCGGCCAAGGCGCTTGGCGTCTCCCGCGTCATCGAGATCGACACCTCCGGCGGCCCGATCTTCGGCGCCGCGACCAAGCGCGAGAAGGAGGCACGCTTCCTCGCCGACGACGAGGTCGTCCTGACCTTCGACGACGGCCCCGTGCCGTGGGTAACGAAGCCCATCCTCGATACGCTCGACCAGTTCTGCACCAAGGCCACGTTCTTTTCCGTGGGCGAGATGGCGCTCTCTCACCCGGCCATGACCAAGGAGGTGATCGCGCGCGGCCACACCGTCGGCACCCACACCTGGTCGCATCCCAACAACCTGCGCCGCCTCGACATCGAGAAGGCCAAGGACCAGATCGAGCGCGGCTTTGCGGCCGTCTCTCTCGCGGCCGCGACCGGCATCGCGCCGTTCTTCCGTTTTCCCGGCCTCAACGACAGCGACGAGCTTCTGACGTACCTGCAATCGCGCAGCATCGCGAGCTTCACCGTCGACGTGATCTCGAACGACAGCTTCATCGGCAGCCCCCAGCGCATCGCCGATCGAACCTTGAAGCTCGCCGTCTCCCAGAAGGGCGGCATCCTGCTGTTCCACGACCTGAAGCGGCCGACGGCGAAGGCTCTGCCGGCCATCCTGGCCGGCCTGAAGGCGAAAGGCTTCAAGGTCGTCCACCTGAAAGCCAAATCGCCGGTCGTCCCGCTGGCCACGATCGACGCGGAATTGCAGCCCATCCTTGCCAAAGCCGCCGCGCGCGATACCGTCCCGTTCCACGGGCCCATTCCCGGACCGGAAACGTCCGACGGGCATGCACCCTCCTTGAGCGAGCTCGCTCCGCCCGCCCGCACCCGGCTCGGAGACGAGTTGCCGCCGGCAGCGAAGCAGGCCACCTCGCACACCCTGCGAAAGTGACCGGGCGGAGCAGCAAAGCCGGCACGCCGCAAGCGCCGGCCGGCCGCTCCCCCCGGCGGGTAGCCCGTTGCCCCGCTCGCCCGCGCTAACCGCAACGGCATCCGCGCTATAGCTCCTGCCATATTTCAGGCGTAAGCTGGATTTGCTGCATTTCCGGGCGTGGCGAAGAAATTTCGACGGATTATCAAGGCGTGATCCGTTCAGCCGATGGGAACGGCGGACGGCCTTTCGAAGGCGGGCACCGGACGGTGCCGGCAATCTCTGCACCCCCATCGAAGCTTCATCGCGCGATTGCCCGGGCAACGGACCGAGAAGGTACCCATATGCTGAAAGTCTGGATCGCGTGCGCCCTTCTCGCCCTTGCCGGCGGCGCGGCTTTCTACGCGACGGACGGACGGCCGTGGGATGTCGCGAAGCTGGCAAACTCGATGACCGGCAGAACGGAGCCCGCCGGCGTGGCTCCGAAGCCGGCATCGGACGCCGGCGGCGCCCGTGCGGGAAGGTCCGCCGCACCCAGCGTCGCTGTAGAGGCCGCAGCCGCCGTCGCCACCGTCTCGACCCAGGACCTGCGCGCCATCGGCACGCTGCAGTCGGACGAAAGCGTCCAGATCACCTCCGAGATCGCCGGCCGCATCACGGACATTCCTCTCTCTGAGGGCGCTCCCGTCGCTGCCGGCGACGTGATGGTTCGCCTCGACAGCGCCCTTGCCAACGCCGAGGTGGCTGACGCCCAGGCGCGCTACAATCTGGCGCAAGGCAACCTCGGCCGCGCCAACTCGCTCGCCAAATCCGGCAACGTGACCGAACGCGCCCGCGACGAAGCCTCGACCAACGCCGAGACGACGCGGGCTGCCCTCGAGCTGGCCAAGGTCCGGCTCGACAAGCATACGATCCGTGCGCCGTTCAGCGGCATCGCCGGCATCCGCAAGGTCTCGCCCGGCGCCTACATCGAGGCCGGCGCCGCCATCGTCAACCTGGAGAAGATCGACACCTTGAAGATCGACTTCAAGCTGCCCGAGGTGTACCTCGCACAGGTCAGAACGGAGCAGACGGTCGAGATCGCCGTCGATGCGCTTCCCGGCCGCACGTTCACCGGCACCATCTACGCCATCGATCCGCACATCGACGTCAACGGACGCGCGCTCAACATCCGTGCCCGCCTCGAGAATCCGGAGCTCGTGCTGCGGCCAGGCCTGTTCGCGCGCATCCGTGTCAAAGGCCAGGTAAAGCGCAACG
>JAFKKW010000210.1 GCA_017304275.1 Hyphomicrobiales bacterium
CTCGCCGCCGGGCTTCTCGATGACACCGAACGGAAAGTAGCCGTTGCCGCCGACGTTGATGCCGCTGTGGCATCCGGCGCATCCCTTGTCGATGAACAAATCGAGTCCGGCCTTCTGCTCGATGGTCAGCGCCTGATCGTCACCGTTCAAGTATTTGTCGAACGGCGCGGGCGTCAGCAGCGTTGCCTCGAACGCCTCTATGGCCTTGGCCATGTTGTCGAAGGTGACCGGATCCTTCTCGCCGGGGAAGGCAGTGGTGAACCACGCCACGTACTGCGGCATGCTCTTCAACGTCGTCACGACCTGCGCCGGCGTGTTGGCCATTTCGACGCCGGCCTGGATCGGGCCCTTGGCCTGGGCCTTCAAATCCTCCGCGCGGCCGTCCCAGAACTGGGCCTCGTTGAACACGGCGTTGAAGGCGGTCGGTGCGTCGCGCGGCCCCTTCTGCCAGCCGTGGCCGATCGACGTCTCGAGATTGTCGTCACCGCCGGTTGCCAGGTTGTGGCAGGAGTTGCAACTGAAGACCCCGCTCGCCGATAGGCGAGGATCGAAGAAGAGTGCCTTTCCGAGTTCGATCTTCTCCTTGGTGATGCGATTGTCCTTCACCGCGGGGATCGTCGAGGGTAACGGCTTGAACACGGCGTTCGCCTTCTCCCTCAGATCGTCAGCAGATGCGGGCGAGGCCGCCAGCAACACTCCTACAAAGGCCGCGGCGGATACAGATCTCCACATAGTCCCATCTCCTCTTCGTCGCGCCGAACCTCCTTAGAAGAATTCAAATCTCAACCCTTGCTTTTGACCGGGCTCAAAGGACGCAAAAAGAAGGCCCCGGCATCCGCCAGGGCCTTCTTTTTCTCGCTGCGATCGATGCTCGATCCTGATCCGGATCAGCCGTGGGCCAGCACGGCCAGCAGCAACAGCGCCACGATGTTGGTGATCTTGATGGCCGGGTTCACGGCCGGGCCGGCGGTGTCCTTGTAAGGGTCGCCGACGGTGTCGCCGGTCACCGACGCCTTGTGCGCCTCGGTGCCCTTGACGTGCTTGATGCCATCCTTGTCGACGAAGCCGTCCTCGAACGCCTTCTTCGCATTGTCCCAGGCGCCGCCGCCCGAGGTCATGGAAATGGCGACGAAGAGGCCCGTGACGATGACGCCGAGCAGCATGGCGCCGACCGCCGAGAACGCCGCGCCACGGCCGCCGATGGCCTCGACGACGAAGAACAGGACGATGGGCGACAGCACCGGCAGCAGCGACGGGATCACCATCTCCTTGATCGCGGAGCGTGTCAGGATGTCGACGGCGCGCGCGTAGTCCGGACGCTCCGTGCCCTTCATGATGCCGGGCTTGGCCTTGAACTGACGGCGGACCTCCTCGACGATGGAGCCGGCGCAGCGGCCGACGGCCGTCATGGCGATGCCGCCGAACAGGTAGGGGATCAAGCCGCCGAGCAGCAGGCCGACCACGACGTAGGGGTTGTCCAGACCGAAGTCGATCTCCACGCCCTTGAAGAACTGGTACGACGTGGACCCGACCTCGTTGGCCTTGGCGATGAAGTACTGGAGGTCGTAGTTGTAGGCCGCAAACAGCACCAGGGCGCCGAGGCCGGCCGAGCCGATGGCGTAGCCCTTGGTGACGGCCTTGGTCGTGTTGCCGACCGCGTCCAGCGCATCCGTCGAGCGGCGCACTTCCTTGGGTAGACCCGACATCTCGGCGATACCGCCCGCATTGTCGGTCACCGGACCGAACGCGTCGAGCGCGACGATCATGCCGGCGAGGCCGAGCATGGTCGTGGTGGCGATCGCGGTGCCGAACAGGCCAGCGATGTTATAGGTGGCCAGGATGCCGGCAACGATGGCGATGGTCGGCAGCGCGGTTGCTTCGAGCGAGACGGCGAGCCCCTGGATGACGTTGGTACCATGGCCGGTGACCGACGCCTGGCTGATCGAGCGCACGGGACGATAGCCGATGCCCGTGTAGTACTCGGTGATCCAGACGATGATGCCGGTCAGGGCAAGGCCGACGAGCCCGCACAGGAAAAGACCATATCCGGTGATCGACACGCCGTTCGCGGTACCGACCTCGCCGAAGCCGCCAAGCACATAATGGGTTGCGCCGTAGAGGCCGGCAACGGACAGGACGCCCGATGCGATGACGCCCTTATAGAGCGCGCCCATGATCGAGTTGTTGGCGCCGAGCTTGACGAAATAGGTGCCGATGATCGAGGTGACGATGCACGCGGCACAGATGGCCAGCGGATAGACCATCAACGGGGCGAGATTGGCCTGGCCGGCGAAGAAGATCGCGGCCAGCACCATGGTCGCCACGACGGTCACGGCGTAGGTCTCGAACAGGTCGGCGGCCATGCCGGCACAGTCGCCGACGTTGTCGCCGACGTTGTCGGCGATGGTCGCCGGGTTGCGCGGGTCGTCCTCGGGGATGCCGGCTTCCACCTTGCCGACGAGGTCGCCGCCGACGTCCGCACCCTTGGTGAAGATGCCACCGCCGAGACGGGCGAAGATCGAGATCAGCGAGGCGCCGAAGCCCAGCGCAACGAGCGCATCGATCACCGTGCGGTCGGCGGTGGCATAGCCCGCGACCTCGGTCAGAACGTAGTAGTAGAGGGCGTCGCCGAGCAGGGCGAGGCCCGCCACCGGCATGCCGGTCACAGCGCCGGCCTTGAAGGCGATGTCGAGGCCCTTGCCAAGCGAGACGGTTGCTGCCTGCGCGGTGCGCACGTTGGCGCGGACGGACACGTTCATGCCGATGTAGCCGGCGAGGCCCGAGAGAACGGCGCCAACCAGGAAGCCGATGGCGACCGGAGCGCCCAGCAGAACCCAGGCGAGCACGAAGATCACGGCGCCGACGATGCCGATCGTCTGATACTGACGGTTGAGATAGGCTTGCGCGCCTTCGCGGATGGCGCCGGCGATCTCCTGCATCTTGGCGTTGCCGGCGTCGGACTTCATCACCGACTGAATGGTGTAAACCGCATAGAGGATCGACAACGCCCCGCAGGCGATGATCCCCCAAAGAATCTCTGTCATTGAAACGTTTCCCCTTTTGGCGTGCTCGTCGGCTGCGACCTCGCATGGTTCAGCGTCAACGGCAACCGAAACCAGAAGCCGCCTGCGTCACGACGCGGCGCGCGGACCATGCCAAAAGAGCGCAGGCGTTGCAATACAGGCACAGACGTAAAAAAGGCCAAGGCAGAACTCCCCGGATTTCATCCCCGGGTATAAGTCCTGCTTTGGCTTCAATAAGATAACGGATGCGGCTCTGCCGGGCGCATCGGTCGTGCCCGGCACGTGCTCGCTTCTCTGGCTTCGATGCCGCGAACGGCGACCGCTCTACTTACAGGGCCGTGCCTCGATCTGGCAGGAAACGTTGCCGGTCCCGCCGGAGCAGGAGACGGACTTGCTGGCTGCGCGCGAGAAGCGGGCCCAATCGCTGCCGTACTCGAAATCCGTGAAGCTGGCCCACGAACCGATCGCATCCTTTTGCGCAGCCGCCTTCGTCACACCCGATCCGCTGCCGTAGTGGTAGTGATCGGTAAAGCAGGTGCGTCCGCCTTCCTTGCGCAGATCGTGCATGTAGGCGAAGCCCGTATCATCCGCCATCGCGGGTGCCGAAACCGCGCATAGTGCGGCACAAGCCGCCAGCGCCTTGACAATTCCTTTTGCCGACATTGTCGCCTCATCTCCACGTTCAGACGTGCGAAGCGGAGTTTGCCCGATTCACGGAACGCGCTCGATAGGCGTAGGTCAACGTCACGGCGAATCGGCGCGCGCCGAGGCAAACACGTCACAGGGAAGCTAACTGGAGCGGTGAAGTCGGAAAATTCGGTAAGGTGCGGTTTTGCGGCGTCCTTACGGGCACCGCATGCTCGCGTCCGCACCACGTTCGGCAGCGCACCTTCGTCGCACTTTTATTGGCGCACCTTCGTAGCACTTTTGTTGGCGCTACTTCGTAACAACTTTTATTGGCGCTACTTCGTAGCGACGACACTGATCTCGACCAGCATGCGCGGATCGACCAGCTTGGCCTCGACACAGGCGCGCACCGGCGTGTCCTTGCCGCCCGTCCAAGCCTTGTAGGCTTCGTTCATCTGCTCGCGATGGCGGATGTCGGCGAGCCAGATGGTGGCCTGGACCACGTTCGACTTCGACGTACCGGCGAGCGCCAGCAGGCGGTCGATCTCGGCCAGAACTTCCTCGGTCTGCCCTTTGACATCGCGCGCAAGGTCGGACGGCACGATGCCGGCCGTAAAGACGAAGCCGTTGGCCTCGGCGGCCTTGGAATAGATTTCCGTCGTTTCGTGGCGCGTGATGCTCATGACTGTTAGGCTCCGTTCGATTTTTACTGGCGCGTCCGCTTAGCAAAGGAGGGGGCGCCGCGCCACTCTCCTCGTCATGCCCGGGGGGCCAAGGGCGCTGCGGAGATCTTCTCCTCTGTGGAAGCTTGGGTCCTCGGGACAAGCCCGAGGATGACATTAGGGGGCAATCGCTTTTGCACTCCCTAGTTGTCATCCTCGGCTTTATGCCGAGGATCCACCGGTATGCTAGCACGGACCGAGGGAGCCGGCGCTGCGGAGAGGTTTCTGCCCTGTGGAGGTTTGGGTCCTCGGGACAAGCCCGAGGATGACACTTCGAGCCGAGGATGACCGTCTCAATCAGAACCAGGGCTCCTGGTGGATACGCTCTCCGTCGACGACGAGCGCCTTGATGGCGACGTTGCCCGTGGCGCCGACCGCCAGCACGGCCGAGATCTTCTTGTCGCGCACTTTTGCCTCGAGCTCTTTCCCCGTGCCTTCCGGCACGAAATAGCTCTCGATGCCATAGCGGACCTGCGCCTTCGGCGGCTCACCTTGCGCCTGGTAGACGTAGTCGACGATGCCCTTGAGGACGACGTTCGCCGGGTCCGATGGTTGCTTGTAGTCGGCGGCGGTGCTCACCACTTCCCACTGCCCGGGCGCCGCCTCCCTAACCGTGACGTAGACCTTGTCGCCCTGGTTGGTGCCTTCCGGAACCGGCACCTGGTTGCGTCCGAACGCATAGCCGAGGATGACGTAGTCGCCGCGGAAGAGGTCGCGCGGATCGACCGGGATCACCTCGGCCACGATCTCACGGCCGTCACGCAGAAGCGCGACCCGACCGTAGACCATGCTGGCGAGTGCCACGGTCTGCACCAGCGCGACGAGGGCGATCGCGAGCCAGGATTTGACGGACAGCTTTTCGATGAGTTTTCCGATCATGGCTGGGCTCCGATCAGGATGTCGCGGCGTTCGGCTCGTCCTGCCGGTGCAGGCGATAGGCGACTGCCGCCAACCCGGAGACGATCAGACCGGCGACCAGGAAGAACAACGACGTATTGAGAAGCGTGCCGATGGTCTTGCCGTAGATGGCCAGAATCTCCACCGAGAAGCCCGCATAGCCGAGCCAAAGCGCGCCGCGGTTGCCCGATTTCAGGCCCCAGAAGATCGCGCCGATCAGTAAGGCGAGCGCCAGCACGGCCAGCAGGATGAAGACGTCGAGTGTCGGGTCCTCGAAGAACTGCAAAGCCCAGAGTCCAGCCAGCGCGATGATGAGGCCGTAGTTCAAGGTTCCCGACCAGAGCGCGGGCAATTCGGGCTTCAGGCGCTCGCCTGCAAGCGCGGCCGCCATCACGCCAAGACCGGCCGCGACGACGAGGCCATGCGCGTGGCCGTCGTTCAGGCGGTAGCCGAGGCTGACGATGAAGCCGGTCAAGGCGAGGCCGGAGAGATGCAGGCCCGGCCGCCAGCGCTGCCAGTAGAACGCGGCGGATGCCAAGGCCCACGGGATGAGGAAGGGCCAGAAGACCCTATCCAGGCGCAGCGCTTCGGTGACGCCCCAATAAACGACCAGCACCATCGCGAAGGCGAGCGACGGGTTCGATCGCAACGCGACGCCGGCGAGCAGCGCTCCGCCCGCCCAGAGCAGCACCGCGTCCGCCGGGTTGCCGTCCATGTGGTACATCTGCGAGATCAGCATGATCGAGCCGCCGAAGATGCCGACGCCGAGCAAGATGGCGGCATGGGCAAACCCGGTCATGCCGCGGCGGGCCAGCATTCCGGCAAACCCGTAAGAGGCCCAGAGCGCCGCCATCAGCATGCCGATGCGCAAGATGCGCGGCATGTCCTGCCAGTTGGCCGCGACGAAGCTCATCACCGCGAAGCCGATCAGCACCGCGGAGAGGATTGCGAGCGCATTGGCGAGCCCCAGCGTGCGCACACCCGCCTCGAGGTCACGCCGGATCGCGCTCTCGCCTTCGGGCGTAATCCAGCCCGCATCGCGCCAGCGCACGAGATCGTGGTCGAGACGTTTGCGGTAGCTCCACATGGTGCGGTCCTGGGCTCTTGGAGAGCGATGCTGGCGGCGGGGCGTGGCCGTCGGAGGAACCCTGACACGTCATCCGGCTGCAGGGCAAAACGCATAAAAACATGGCGATCCGGTTACGGATCATCGCAGAACATCAACTGCGTCCCATGGCGAAATTTATTTATGTCATGAGCATGACGATGCGGAGCCCCGGGCGGGTGAACGCCCGAGGCTTTGCACTCGTCGACCTCTCGTGTGCTCCATGACCGCAGGGCGCAGCATGAACCGCTGCCGGAAACCAAATCCCGGGCCGGTGGCACGAAGTCTCAGGCCGTTCCCTCAGAAAAGGATCAGGGCGTGGTCGAAGGCGGTGTCTCGGGAGCCGGGGTCGACGGCTCGGCAGACGGCGCCGGAGTGGGCTCCGGTGCTGGTGGTGCTGGCGCGGGTGCAGGCTCCGAAGCTGCCGGCGCGGGCGCGGTGGCCTCAGGCGTGGTGGACGTTGTCTCCGGGGCTGGTGACAACGCGGTGAAGGCGATCACCGCGAGAGCAATTGCTGCCGCGATCGCAACGACGACTTTCGTGTCCATGGTTCGTTTCCTCCGTGCTCCTGAAAAACACGAGCCGGTGTCATATCACGCTTCGCATCGTCGAACCACCGAAGGGGAAAATTTGCCTAAACACTCAAAGCGCTCGACGGAGGCATCGACGCAAGCCACTATGTGCATGGAATTGACGTCTCATCCTGCTGCATCGCAGCAATTCATTTTGCGAAACGGTGGCCCATGGATTTCGACGCAACCTTCCTGGCGCGCATTCAGTTCGCGTTTACCATCTCGTTTCACATCATCTTTCCGAGCTTCACGATCGGGCTCGCCGCATTCATCGCCACGCTGCTCGTGCGATGGCGCATGACCGGGGCCGAGCACCTGCACCGGCTCGCGCGCTTCTGGACCAAGATCTTTGCCGTCAGCTTCGCCATGGGCGTCGTGTCGGGCATCGTGCTCTCCTACCAGTTCGGCACCAACTGGAGCGGTTTCTCGCGCGTGGTCGGCAATGTGCTGGGGCCCCTGCTCGGTTATGAGGTGCTGACGGCGTTCTTCCTCGAAGCGTCATTCCTCGGCATCATGCTGTTCGGCTGGAACCGCGTCTCGCCCAACCTGCATGTCACGTCGGCGGTGCTGGTGGCGATCGGCACATCGATCTCGGCGTTCTGGATCCTGGCCGCCAACAGTTGGATGCAGACGCCCGCCGGGCACGAGATGCGCGACGGCATCGCCTATCCGGCAAGCTGGCTCGAGATCATCTTCAATCCGAGCTTCCCGTACCGCTTCTCGCACATGTTCACCGCCGCTTTCCTCACGACGTCCCTGGTCGTGGCGGCGGTCGGGGCACGCTACCTGCTCGCGGGCCGCTTCGTCGAAGAGTCGAAGACGATGCTGCGCATGGGCATCGGCATGGTCGCAGTGCTGGCGCCGCTTCAGCTCTTCATCGGCGACGCGCACGGCCTCAATACCGCCGAGCACCAGCCGGCCAAGGTGGCGGCGATGGAAGCACATTGGGACGGCAGCAAGCCGGCCGATCTCATCCTGTTCGCCTGGCCGGACGACAAGGCCGAGACGAACCACTTCGAACTGTCGATCCCGAACGCCGCGAGCCTCATCATCACGCACGACAGCCAGGGGCTGTTCAAGGGGCTCAAGGATTTCGCGCCCGCGGACCGGCCGCCGGTGAAGCCCGTGTTCTTCGCCTTCCGCATCATGGTCGGTCTCGGCCTGCTCATGATCGCGGCTGGCCTCCTCGGGGCGTTCCTCTGGTGGCGCAGGTCGCTGTTCGAGACGCGCTGGTTCCTGACGCCACTTTCGTACGCGTGGCCCGCGGGGTTCGTCGCCATCCTGGCCGGATGGTGGGTGACCGAAACCGGCCGGCAGCCATGGATCGCAACCGGAATTCTGCGCACGGCGGATGCGGCCTCACCGGTGTCGGCCAACGCGGTGCTGACCACGCTCGTCCTGTTCGTGATCGTCTACGCGATCGTGTTCTCGATGGGCATCTACTACATCAACCGGCTGATCGAGAAAGGACCGAGCGGCGCCTCCGTGAAGCCGTCCGAAGGCGTGCCGTCACGGCCGCTGTCGGCGGCGGAGGAAGCCGCCCACGAAGCCATCGAAGGGACGAGGTGAGCCATGGAGGGTCTGGCCTACTGGCTGCCGCTGATCTGGATCGCCGTGCTCGGCGTCGCGGTGGCGCTCTATGTCGTTCTCGACGGGTTCGATCTCGGGATCGGCATCCTGTTTCCGGCAAACCCGGAGGAATCGCACCGTGACCAGATGATGAACTCGGTGGCGCCGTTCTGGGACGGCAACGAGACGTGGCTCGTGCTCGGCGGCGGCGGGCTGTTCGTCGCCTTTCCGCTCGCCTACTCGATCCTCATGCCGGCCGTCTACCTGCCGGTCATCATCATGCTGCTGGCCCTCGTGTTCCGGGGCGTGGCGTTCGAATTCCGCTGGATCGCGAAGCCTCATCACCAGCTCTGGGATCTGGCGTTCGCGGGCGGCTCGATCACGGCCGCGTTCATGCAAGGCGTCATTCTCGGCGCACTGCTGCACGGCATCGAGGTGAGCAACAACGCTTATGCGGGCGGCACGTTCGACTGGCTGTCGACGTTCTCGCTGCTCACGGGCGTTGCGGTCGTGGCCGGCTACGCGCTGCTCGGCGCGACGTGGCTGTTGATGAAGACGGACGGGGCCGTGCAGGCCCAGGCGCGCGAGCGGGCGAAGCTGCTGCTGCCGGTCGTCGTGGTTGCGCTGGCGATCGTCAGTCTTTGGACGCCGCTCGCCATCCCGCGCATCTTCGAGCGCTGGTTCACGCTGCCGAATTTCTTCCTGCTGGCGCCGGTGCCGCTGCTCACGGCCTACGCGGCGTGGCGCTGCTGGTCGGGACTCGAGAAGGGTCAGGAGACGACGCCGTTCGTGTCGACCATCGCGCTTTTCCTGCTCGGCTTCCTCGGGCTCGCGGTCTCGAACCTGCCCTACATCGTTCCGCCGTCGCTCGACGTCTGGCAGGCCGCCGCGCATCCCTCGTCGCAGCTTTTCATGCTGGTCGGCGTATTGATCATGCTGCCGATCATCCTCGGCTACACGGTGTTCGTGTACAATACGTTCCGTGGCAAGGTGCGGCACGGCGAGGGGTATCACTGAGCCAGCGAGCCGGGACGCGCCGTCGCGGGGTTGACGCAGGCCGGGCCGGCCTGTGATAGGCTTGGCCCATGACCCATTCCAAGCCTGTTCACGTCATCGGCGGGGGGCTCGCCGGCTCCGAAGCGTCCTGGCAGATCGCCGAAGCCGGCGTGCCGGTGGTGCTGCACGAGATGCGCCCCGTCCGCATGACGGATGCCCACAAAACCGAGGGTCTCGCCGAGCTGGTGTGCTCCAACTCGTTCCGCTCCGACGATTGGGAGACCAACGCGGTCGGGCTCCTGCACGCCGAGATGCGGCGCCTCGGCTCGCTGATCCTCGTTGCCGGCGACTTGCACAAGCTGCCTGCGGGCGGCGCGCTGGCCGTCGACCGCGACAGGTTCTCGGCCGAGGTCACGGCGCGGCTCGAGGCGCACCCGCTCGTCACCATCGAACGCGGCGAGGTGGCCGGGCTTCCGCCGGCAGACTGGGACAGCGTCGTCGTCGCCACCGGTCCGCTGACATCGCCAGCGCTCAGCGAGGCGGTGCGGACGCTCACCGGCGAAGGCGAGCTGGCCTTCTTCGATGCCATCGCGCCGGTCGTGCATCTCGACAGCATCGACCAGACCATTGCGTGGAAACAGTCCCGCTACGACAAGGCCGGCCCCGGCGGGACGGGCGCGGACTATCTCAACTGCCCGATGTCGAAGGAGGAGTACGAGGCGTTCATCGACGCGCTGCTCGCGGGCGAGAAGACGAGCTTCAAGGAGTGGGAAGCGTCCACGCCGTACTTCGACGGCTGTCTGCCGGTCGAGGTGATGGCGGAGCGTGGCCGCGACACGCTGCGGTTCGGACCGATGAAGCCGGTGGGGCTGACGGATCCGCGCACGGGGCGGCGGCCGTATGCGGTGGTGCAGCTTCGCCAGGACAATGCGCACGGGACGCTGTGGAACATGGTCGGCTTCCAGACCAAGCTCAAGCATGCCGAGCAGGTGCGCGTGTTCCGCATGATCCCCGGACTTGGGGACGCGGAATTTGCGCGGCTCGGCGGGCTGCATCGCAACACGTTCCTCAACTCGCCGAAGCTCATCGACGGCGCGCTGCGGCTCAAGGCCGCGCCGCGCCTGCGTTTCGCGGGACAGATCACGGGCGTCGAGGGGTATGTGGAAAGCGCGGCCATCGGGCTCCTGGCGGGACGCTTCGCCGCCGCCGAGCGCAAGGGCCAGGCGGTGCGTCCGCCGCCGCAGACCACTGCACTCGGAGCGCTGCTATCCCATATTACGGGAGGACATCTTCTGGACGCGGGCTCCGCCTCGTTCCAGCCGATGAACATCAACTACGGCCTGTTGCCGCCGCTCGAGCACACGCCCACCGCGGGCCCGGATGGGCGGCGGCTCAAGGGCAAGGAGCGCGGCGCGGAGAAGAAGCGCGTCATGTCGCGGCGCGCATTGCGCGACCTCGACGCGTGGCTCGACGAGCGGGAGCACGCGGAGGCGTAGCGATGACGGTCCATGTCGGCGCATCTCGCGTCAATTGGCGGCGTAGCTGGATCCCGGCCTGCGCCGGGGATGACGTTGTCTAGTCTCTAGCCGGTCGCCCAAATTCCAACGTCACCCCGACGGAGGTCGGGGTCCAGACACATTTGCCGCAGACCGCCAGTCAGGAGTGCTTGCGTTGGGCGATGCCGAGAAGATGATCGTCAAAGCGGTGCCGCGCATCGATCTGATCGCGTCCGCCGACTGGGATGCGTGCGCGAACCCGGAGCCGGCGGGGTACAACCCGTTCCTCTCGCACGCCTTCCTCGATGCGCTTGAAAAGGCCGGGACGGTCGGCGAGGGGACGGGATGGCTGCCGCAGCATCTCGTGCTCGAAGGACCGGACGGAGCGGTCGCGGGCGTGGTGCCGCTCTATGCCAAATCGCACAGCCAGGGCGAGTTCGTGTTCGATCACGGCTGGGCCGATGCCCTGCACCGCGTGGGCGGACAATACTATCCGAAGCTGCAGTGCGCCGTGCCGTTCACGCCGGTCGCGGGACGGCGGTTCCTGGCACGGCCGGGACCGACGCAGGCAGAAACCGAACGGCTGCTCGCGCATGCCGCGATCGCGGTGGCGGACCGGATCGGCGCCTCATCGGTGCATGTGACGTTCCCCACCAAAGAGGAGTGGACTCGTTTCGGTGCGGACGGCTTCCTGCAGCGGACCGGTCAGCAGTTCCATTGGCGCAACGAGAGCTACGAGACGTTCGACGACTTCCTGGCGACATTGTCGTCACGCAAGCGCAAGGCGATCCGCAAGGAGCGGGCCGAGGCGCAGGCGGCGGTCGAGATCTTCTCGGTGACGGGGCGGGAAATCACGGAAGCGCATTGGGATGCGTTCTTCGCGTTCTACATGGACACCGGCTCGCGCAAGTGGGGACGCCCCTATCTCAACCGGCGCTTCTTCTCGCTGCTCGGGGAGGCGATGGCCGACCGGTGCCTGCTCTTTTTCGCGCGACGGGAGGAAAAGCTCGTGGCGGGTGCGCTCAACCTCATCGGCGGCAACTGCCTCTATGGCCGTTATTGGGGCGCGCTCGAGCATCACCCGTTCCTGCATTTCGAGCTCTGCTATCATCAGGCCATCGACTATGCGATCGCGCACAAGCTTGCCCGTGTCGAGGCCGGCGCGCAGGGCGAGCACAAGCTGGCGCGCGGGTATCTGCCCGAAACGACGTATTCCCTGCACTGGCTTGCGGACCCGCGTCTCGAGGCGGCGGTCGCGCGGTTTCTGGCCGAGGAGCGCGAGGACGTGGCGGAGGTCAATGCGCTATTGCGCGCGCACGGACCGTTCAGGAAGAGCGACTGACGCGACGGCGGCGATAGGGGCTTGCCGAGCCGCGAGCGCGGTGCTTTTAGAGGGCGGCAAGCAACCCGCATTCGAGGGCACGAGGCATGGCCTACGACACCAACAACGTGTTCGCCAAGATTTTGCGTGGCGAGATCCCGGCGCACAAGGTGCTCGAGAACGACGACGTGATCGTCTTCATGGACGTGATGCCCCAGGGGCCGGGCCATACGCTGGTGGTGCCGAAGGCGGCCTCGCGCAACCTGCTCGACGCCGATCCCGCCGTGCTCGCCAGGCTGCTGCCGATCGTGCAGCGGGTGGCGCGGGCCGTGAAGGACGCATTCGCGGCGGATGGAGTCAGCGTTTTCCAGTACAACGAGGCGGCAGGCGGGCAGAGCGTGTTCCACCTGCACATCCATGTCGTGCCGCGCTTCGACGGCGTGCCGCTGAAGCCGCATTCCGGTACGATGGAAGACAACGCCGTGCTCGCGGCCAACGCGGAGAAACTGCGCAAGGCACTTGGATAGCGCCGGCGGGCCGCTCAGCGGACAGGAGAGAGCTTGTCGCGTGGGGGAACCGCCATTCGCCTGACCTCGGGCGTCATCACGCGGCGAAGCGGGCGGCTGTCCGCTGCCGTGTAGCATCCGGCGATGCAGGCGGCGCCGGCCGATGGCGCGACATCGGCGGCATTGGCCGAGGTCACCACCATGAACCCTTCGCTTTGCACAACCGGCTCGTCGCGCTTGCGGGCGGCGACCACCTGAGCGCCGCGGCCGCTCGTGCATCCGGCTTCGCAGACGACGATGTCCATCCCGGGATAATTGGCCGCCAGCGGATGCGGCTTTACGACGGCGCGCTTCTCGGCTTCCAGCGTGCGCCTAGCGCGCTGCGTGTAGTAATCGTCTCCGGCGGGGGCCGGTTGAACGGCCTCGGGCGACAGCGCCGCAGTGTCCTCGGCCGCGGCCGGACACACGTCAAACGCAAGGATCGCTGCCACGCTCAGACCGGCAAGCAGCGATCCCCGAACTCCTACGCGACGCATTGTTACGCTCCCACTTCGCGACTGCTCCGGGAAGACCCAGACTCGCAAAGCGGAGTTAACGAACTCTTGCGTTCGACTACGGCCGCAGGCGCGGGTAGCGCCAGTAAGCGCCCTTCTCGGTCATGATCTCCTCCAACGCCGGCGTGCGCAGCTTCGGAGGGCGCGTGCCGGAGGCGATCAACGCGGCGATGTCCTTCAATATCTCGTTGTTCTCGGCGTAGCCCGAATGGTTGAGGCCGAGGCTGTCCATGCTGGACGCGGAGACGTCGATGGTATCGATGCCGGGCAGCACGAGCGGTCCTGTCGTCGGGACGTCGCCCGCGCGCGGGATGCCGCCGTAGAAGTTGCGCGAGACGGTGAGCGCGCGGTCGTTGCTGGCGGCGTAAAGCGTCACGCCCGTGGCGAGGCCCTGGATGTCGCGGGCGATGTTCTCGAAGTTGTCGCGGTCGACATCGGGCGCCGCGAGGATGATCTGGCTAATGCGCACGCCCTGCGGCGGGGAACGGCGCAGATCGCGCAGGACCTGGAGCATCGGCTGGTTGCCCATGCTGTGCGCGATGATGCTGACGGACTTGGCACCGCTCTTATCCGTGACCAGCTCGACGAACTGCCTCAGGTACGGCTCGGCCTGTCCCGAGCTTTCCCGATCATAGGTGTAGCTCGCGATGCCGCCGCCCGACGGCCAGCTATAGGCGAAGGCGGCGCCGTCGAACTTCAAGTCATAGGAGATCTGCGCCGTGCGGTAGAGGGCGTAGTCGAAGCTCGTGTTGTAGCCGTGCACGAAGATGAACGCGTGGTCGTTGTAGCGGGCCGAGCCTTTGAGGCGGTCGCGCACGAGGGAGAGGAACTCGTCCTCCGAAAGGGACTTGATCTCGTCCATCGTGAAGTGGCGGTTGGGATCCTCGGCTTCCTCATACAGCGTCACGTTGAAGACGCGGATCGCCCAGGGCCGCTCGATGGAGGGAACCTTGTGGACCTTGGGAACCGTCACCAGGGCACGTCCGAGCTCCAGGCGCCGGCCGCGCTCGCTGCCGTAGTCGAGACGCTGCGCGTTGGGTTTCTGCGCACGATCGGTGCCGTAGAAGACCGGCACGATATCCCACTCACCCTGCTCCCGCTTCGGGGCGGCGGCGGGGGCAGGCGCGGGTGCAGGTGGCGGAGCACCGGCCGGCGCGGGGCCCTCCGCGGCAGCCGGAGGAGGCGCGCCGCCTGCAAGCGGGGGAGGGGGAGGTGCAAGGGCAGCCGGCGGCCTCGCCCTTTTCGCGGACCGCTCGCCGCCACCGAAATCGTCAACGCCCCCCTGGGGGCCGCTACCGCCCCGGGGCTCCAACTCGTAAGCGTGCGTATCCCGCTTGTCGGAAGGTGGAGGCGCCGCGGCTTCGGGAGCGGGCTCCTCGGGGGCGGGCGGCGGTGCCGCTGCCTCGGGCGCAGGAGCCGTTGCCGGCGGCGGACTGCCGCTTTTCGGCGCTTCTCCGCAGGAGGCCAACATCAATGCCGCGACACATACCGCCAGAACACCGGACCTGTACAAGGCCGCCTCCCCCGATCCGCCGCCACATTATACGCACCATTGAAGGACCGCAGTCGCATTCCCACCTTTTCCGGGTGGCCAATGAAGCGGGCCGGAGCGTAGTTCCGATCCCGGAA
>JAFKKW010000015.1:0-1775 GCA_017304275.1 Hyphomicrobiales bacterium
GATCATCCGGTCCGGATAGGCGAGCTTCTCGCGTGCGCGCCACTCCTCCGTGACGTAGTTGATCACGAGAAGCTTGCGGACGCCGTCGATGGGACGTCGTTCGAAGCCGTGATACGTCACCGTCGAGGGCACGAAGATCATGCCGCAGTTGCTGCGGTAGGGCGTGCGTCCCACCCAGTGGCGTTCCGCGTCATAGACGTCGGTGCCGAGGTCGGCGTGGGAGGGATTCTGCGACAGGTAGAGCAGGAAGGTGAACATCTTGACGCCGATGTCCGTGTGGGGCTCCAGCCAGAAGCCGTCCACGTCCTGCGCGAACTCGATGCGCAGGTACGTGCGGTCGAGCTTGGCGCCGAAGGTGCGCTCGACCGCCGAGATCACGCGCTGGTCCTGGAATGCGGACGAGACGGCCTCCATGCAGGGAAACTCCTCGCGCCCCTCGACATCGAAGTAGCGGCGGCTGTTGTTGTGCAGCTCGCGCTTGCCGGACACGCCCTCGAGGTCGGCGGCCGCAAACGGCAAGCTCAGGATCTCGTCCACGCCGCCCGGCGGGAGGCATGAGGTCATAAACCAGTAGCGATAGGGTTGGTCGGTCGGCTCGGCGCGAGAGAACCCTTCGAGCAGGGACTGGACGGCCTCGTTTGCGGAAATCGGCATGACGTTCGCTCCTTGCTTCGCGTGAGACAGGTGCGCAGCAACCGTTGCGGCGCAGATTGCGTAGGCGCTAAACGGCGGCGCGCCGAGCCCCGGCGCCGCGACTTTCTATTTCGCGGGCAATGCTGGCTGCGGAATTCAACGGCGCGTAGGTCCAGGTTTCGATGGCGTGCAGGCGATCGGGCATCGGCCGCGTGGCGCCGTGGCGTACGAGCGCGTCGTGAAAGCGGGAGAACTTCGGGGAGCCGCCGTCCGGATGGAAGACATAGACGGGACGCCCGGTGGCGCAGGGCTCGCCCGTCATGTTGATGCTGTCGGCGGGCGCGAGGAACACGTCCGCGTGGGCGAGAAAGGCCGGATAAGGATTGTCGCCGCTTCCGTCCCAGAAGACATGCGGGAACGGCGCTGCAGCTTCGCGTGCGCAGTCGACGATCGCCGGCTCGCTACGACGCGACGGTGTGACGAGAAGGCCGGCGCCAGCCTCGCCAAACGCGCGGATGGCGGCGGAGAGGCGCTCGAGCGCCGCAGGCGTATATTTGTAGCTGCCGGCCGATCCGCCGAGCAGGATCGCAACTCGCGGTTTCGGGAGCGCGGTCAGGAAATCCGGAATCGCGCCCGCAAGCGTCCGCAGCCGCTCCTCGGTAAATCCGTGCGGCGCCGTAAGGGTCGTGACCACATTGTGTCCGCGCAACCGGTCGTGCTCCGGCACCCAGAAGAGGTCGGCGGTGGCCAGCGACACTTTGGGGTCCTGCAGGATGACCGTGAACGTGCGGCTACCTGCAAGGCGCTTCAGCGCGCGAATGTAGGGCGTCGTCAAGCGGCCGATCGCAATGGCAACGTCGGGCCAAGGCGGCGCGAACTTGCCGTCCGGGCTGCCGAAGCGCTCGCGACGCGGGACGGCGATCCAGGGCGACAGCAGCTTGTGCAGCCCTTCCGGCGCGACAGGCTTCATCGTGACATCGAGACCGAGCGCGGTCGCTACGCCGAGCGACTGAACGTCGTTGCCGGCTTTTCCGTCGCTGAACAACCAGGCCTTGCGACCGGCAAACGCTCGTTCCAGGACGCCCTCCCCCACGACTGCGGAGCCGTCGGAAATTTGATCCCTGTCGCGGGAGGGCGTCACC
>JAFKKW010000015.1:1829-4014 GCA_017304275.1 Hyphomicrobiales bacterium
AATCGGCCCTCGAACCTTACCAATCGTTATAGTTCGGGATGTGCTCCGGACTTACACATTCGAGACGCCGGTGAAAAAGTAGCGGCCGAGGCCGATGGTAAAGATCAGCCAGCCCCAAAGCGTATGCTCGATGAATACGGCCCAGAACGAGCGCGTCACCGCATAGCGCGCGGCGAGAATCAGGCCGCCGAGCGCCGTCGCGGCGATGGCGAAGGTCGAGTTCATCACGATGTGGGCAAAGCCGAACAGGAGGCCGTTGACGCTGACGATCAACCACACGTGCGCGCCGAACAGCGGGCCGTAGCGGTGGAAGAAGAACGACCTGTAGAGGAGCTCCTGTGCCGCCACCGAAAACAGTGGATACGCGATCATGATGCGCGTGTAGGTCTCCGGCCGGTTGGTGGGAAACTCGAGGAACCAACCCGGGTGCGCGTGCTTGACCCAGAGCGCTGCGGCGCTGCCGCCGATGAGGAAGATCATCGCGATCGTTAAGGCGTTGCGCCAGCCGAGGCCGCGTCTCAACTCGTCGCGAAGGCGGAACGTCGGGTCGATCAGCAGCAGAAATGCAGCGATGAAAAGCACCGGAAGGAGCGCGACGAAGATCGGGATCTTCGTTCCCGGCGGGATGTAGTCCGAGAGCAGCGGGATGCGCTCGCCATGCACGAGCCAGCTCATGACGATCGGCGCGCCGCCGAACAGGATCGCCATCTCGACCCAGCGCCAGAGGCGTGCGGCGAGCGACGGCGCGGCGGCGTCCGGACGCGTGCCGCCGGCGCGGATCACGGGATGCGCTTGTGTGCTTGTGGTCATGCACCCCCGCGTGCCTGCCCTTGCGCGCTACGTCAAGCCCGGGCGCATCGGGCGATGGCGCTGCCACCGCTGTGCGATCTCGGCGGCGATGGTGTCGGCAGCGTAAAGCGGCGGGTAGGTCCAGTGGTCGAGCGTGGTGACGCGATCGGGGGCCGGTCGCGTCACGCCCCCGGCTGCAAGCGCTGCATGGAAGGCGTCGAACTTGGCCGCTCCGCCGTCGGGCGAGAAGACGTAGATCGGCCGGCCGGTCGCGGCGGCCTCGCCGACCATGTTGACGCTGTCGGCGGTGACGAGGAAAGCGTCGGCCTTGGCGAGGAAGTGCGGATAGGGATTGGGGCCGTCGCCCGTCCAAAGGATTGCCTTCGTGTCGGCGATGGCGGCGGCAAGAGCGGCGATCAACTCCGGCGGCGTGCGGCGCGAGGCGGTGATCATGAGGCCGCTTCCCGTTTCCGAGAGCGATCGTACGAGCCGGGCGAACCTGTCGATGACGGGCGCGGGATAGCGGTAGCGCTCGTTGGGTCCGCCGACGAGGACGGCGACGCGAGGCGCCGGAAGCGCATCGATGGCGGTGTCGGGGCGGCTGCGAAACTCGGCGAGGCGCGCGGGCGACAGCGGATGCGGGGCCGTAAGGGTCGCAATCACGTTCGGGCCGCGCCGCTTGTCGTGCTCCGGCACCCAGAAGAGATCCGCAGTGCCCGCCCCGGTGCGCGAGTCCATCATGACGACGGTGAAGGTTTCGAGGCCGGCTTTCTTCTTGAGGGCGCGGATGTACGGCATCGTGGTCCGGCCCGCCGCGAAGGCGATCTGCGGCCAGGGCGGTGCGAAGAGCGTCCCGGGCGCGCCGAAGCGTTCGCCGGGCGCGATCGGCCCCCACGGCGCCAGCGCTTGCCAGAGCGGGGACGGCGCGATGCGCTTCCAAGCGATCTCGACCCCAAGGGCTTCGGCCACGCCGCGGCAGAGGGCCTCGTGGCCCGCCTTGCCGTCGCTGACAATCCAGGCTTTGGCGCCCGCGAGCGGACGCTTGGCGTCTTCCGGCGCGCTGGCGGTCGTTTGGGTGTGTCCACTCATAACCGACACCTTCGGGGGTCAGTTCGCACCTGTCGAGTCCCGTGTGGGTTGTAGATCGCGCAACAGTGCGAACGTACGTGGCAAGAATTCTTTGCATTCGTTGCGCGCGTGTCCTAGGCCGGACGGGTGGTTCTCAGGAGATCCGGGCATGGCCCTCCGCCTCGACGCAACCGACCGGCGCATCCTGCGCGAGCTGATGGCCGACGGCGCACTGACCAATGTCGCCCTCGCCCAGCGCGTGGGTCTCTCCGCCCCGCCCTGCCTTCGCCGCGTGCGCGCGCTCGAGGAAGCGGGCCTTATCCGCGGC
>JAFKKW010000016.1 GCA_017304275.1 Hyphomicrobiales bacterium
TCATTCCACAGGCCGCCCTGCATCCGATCCGCAAGCTGCTCGAACGGTCGCGCGCCCTGGCCGGAACCAACGTGGATCCCGACTGGCAGAAGAAGATGCAGGATGGCCTGGCATCGTCGGACATGCTGCTCAAGGGCGTGCTCGAAGGACCCGAAATGACGCTCGATCAGCTTGCGGCGCTGGAGCCCGGGCAGATCCTCCGCCTCAACGTCGATACCAAGAGCCTGATCGCCCTCGAATGCCAGGACGAGCGCATCTTCATGTGCCGCCTCGCCCAGTCGAAGAGCCAGTTCGCGCTCGTCGTCGAGCACCCCATCGACCGCGAGAAAGAGCTCGTCACCGATCTGATCTCCGGCTCCCAGACGCGCTGATCTTAAGACGTCGTCAGCAAGATCGGGTACGCGCCGCATCGCCGGCCGGGCCGCGCCCCGCGGGGACGATGCGCGTCTCCGCCCGCTCGCCTTTTATCGGCAAGCCTGCCTTTACCGTCAGTTGAAGGATGTATGCGCAAGAAGCGTGGCGCCTGCTCCGTCAGTGCTCGTAACAGATTTTTAGGTAACACCATGGAGTATCGCCCAATAAGTGGACGAAACTTCAACGCGGGCGGCGAAAAAATGGCAACTCAAGCGACGGGCGCTGGCGAGACACTCGAACAGCGTGCAGCGAACCTCGTAAATCCCGCGTCCGGAATCGCCAACGACTACCTCAATCATTTCAATGAAGTTCTGCTGCTGATCGAGAACCTGCCGACTCTTCTGCCGGAGATGCTGGACGAGCTTCTCGAGTGGCGGCCGGTGACGTATCGCGAATACTTCGCGAAATCGCAACTTCCGGGCAGCGCCGCCGCACTCGAGATCTACGAAGGTCTCGATGAAGGCTTCCGCCGCGACTTCGAATGCATCATCGACGGCGTCAACGCCATGGCGACCGCCTCGATCGACGTCATCCGCGCCCATCGTGGCCCCGATGGCGAGGTCGATCCCTCCCGCGTCTCCGACTTCTGCGAGAACGCGTCGTGCGCCATCCGCAGCGCGCTGAACCGCGCCTCCGATCTCGTCAACAATGGCAGAGACAAGCCCGCCGAAAGTCCGCAAGGCATGGCGGATCGACTGATTCCGTGCGTCGCGTAGTGAACCACTGACCGCTGGACGCCGAGGGGGACTTCCGATGGACGAGCTACTGCGAGACTTTCTCACCGAAACGACGGAGCATATCGAGGGAGCGGAAACGCAACTCGTTCACTTCGAGCGCAATCCGTCCGACGCCTCGCTGATCACCAGCATCTTCCGTCTGGTCCACACCATCAAGGGCACCTCGAGCTTCCTCGGCCTCGAGCGCCTGGAGCGCGTCGGCCACGCCGCCGAATCCGTCATGGGAATGCTCCGCGACGGCGTTCCGCCGACCCAGCACTCGGTGACCCTGATCCTCGCCGCGATCGATCGCATCAAGACGATCATCGAGGAGATCGGCCAGCACGGCAGCGAGCCTCCGGGCGACGACTCCGAGATCATCAACGCGCTCGACGCCTACTACGCCGCCGGTTCCGAAGCCGCGTCCGCGGCTGCGGCAGCGGAAGCGGTCGCGCCGCCTGCGCCCGCCCCCGAAGCGAAAGTCGAGGAGCCCGCAGCCGCGCCGACGCCAGTCGCACCGGAATCGGCCGCCCCGGACCCATCGCCCAAGCCGGAGCCGGCTCCGGCCAAGGAAGTGGCCAAAGCATCCGACGCCGGCGCCGCATCGTCCGGCGAGAAGGCGAAAGGCGGCTCCACCGCCAACCAGGAATCCATCCGCGTCTCGGTCGATACCATCGAGCGCATGATGCAGCTCGTCTCCGAGCTCGTGCTGTCGCGCAATCAGCTCCTCGAGTTGGCACGCCACCGCGAGGACGACGCGATCAAAACGCCGCTTCAGCACCTCTCGACGCTGACCAGCGACCTGCAGGACGCCGTCATGCGCGCCCGCATGCAGCCCGTCGGCCGGCTCTATGCCAACCTTCCGCGCCTCGTGCGCGAGCTGTCGACCAGCCTCGGCAAGAACATCGACCTCGTCACCGAAGGCGCCGACACCGAGCTTGACCGCCAGTTGATCGAGGTCATCCGCGATCCGCTGACCCACCTGATCCGTAACTGCGCCGACCACGGCATCGAACGGCCCGAAGAGCGCCTGGCGGCCGGCAAGCCCGAG
>JAFKKW010000017.1 GCA_017304275.1 Hyphomicrobiales bacterium
GCGCTTCCAGGCGAGCAGCGGCCCGAGCGGAATGGCCAGCAACAGCGGGATCATCAGCGGCACGAACGTCATGTTGAAGTACGGCGCGCCGACCGAGATCTTGGCGCCCGTCAGCGACTCGAGCGCCAGCGGATAGAGCGTGCCGACGAGCACGGTCACGCAGGCGACCGTCAGCAACACGTTATTCAGGACGAGCGCGCCCTCGCGCGAGATTGGCGAGAACACGCCACCCTGCTTCAAGTCGCGGGCGCGCCACGAGAAGAGCGCCAAGCCGCCGCCCGTGAACAGGATCATGATCGAGAGCACGAACACGCCGCGTCCGGGATCGACGGCGAAGGCGTGCACCGACGACAGCACGCCCGAGCGCACGAGGAACGTGCCCATCAGCGACAGCGAGAAGGTCAGGATGGCGAGCAGGATGGTCCAGACCTTCAAGGCCTCGCGCTTTTCCATGACGAGTGCCGAGTGCAGCAGCGCCGTTCCGGCGAGCCACGGCATGAAGGACGCGTTCTCCACCGGGTCCCAGAACCACCAGCCGCCCCAGCCGAGCTCGTAGTAGGCCCACCACGATCCCATGGCGATGCCGATGGTGAGGCACATCCAGGCGAGCAGCGTCCACGGGCGCACCCAGCGCGCCCAGGCCGCGTCGGTGCGGCCTTCGATCAGCGCGGCGATGGCGAACGAGAAGGCCATCGAGAAGCCGACGTAGCCCATGTAGAGGAACGGCGGATGGAAGGCGAGCGCGGGGTCCTGCAGGATCGGGTTCAGGCCATTGCCGTCGAAGGGCGCCGGGTCGAGGCGCTCGAACGGGTTCGACGTGATCAGAATGAACAGAAGGAATGCCAGCGCGATGGAACTCTGCACCGCGAGCACGTTGGCCTTGAGGGTTGCCGGCAGGTTGTTGCCGAACAGCGCGACCGCGGCGCCGAAGATGGCGAGGATCAGCACCCACAGCAGCATCGAGCCCTCGTGGTTCCCCCACACGCCCGAGATGCGGTAGATCAGCGGCTTCGAGGAATGCGAGTTGGCGGCGACGTTGGCGACCGAGAAGTCCGACGTGACGTAGGCGTGCATCAGCGCCAGGAACGCGATCAGGATCAAGGCGAGCTGGGCGAGCGCTGCGGTCTCGCCGAACGCCATCAGGCGCGGGTCGCGGATGCGCGCACCCCAAGCCGGCACGACCATCTGCGCGATGGACACGAGGAGCGCCAGGATCAGCGCGAAATGTCCGATCTCGATGATCATGCGGCGCGCCTCCCCATTCGCTCGCCTTGCGTCATTCCGGGCGTCACAGCGGGAGCCATGCTTCGCATGGACGCGAGCGGAGCGATGCGAGACCCGGAACCCAACGGAAGAGTTGCCGACGGCGCAAAAGATCTGTTGCGAGAGGAGTCTTGCGCTGGATTCCCGCTCGCCGCTCGTCCCGGTTCAAGTCCGGAGCTCGCTTGGCGGGAATGACGGAGATGGAGGATCGTCTGCATCATTGCGTCATCCCTTCCGGATGCGTCGCGCCTTCGCCGAGCTTCACGCCCTTCTCCTGCAGCGCTTTCGCAACTTCGGGCGGCATGTAGGTCTCATCGTGCTTGGCAAGCACGGTGTCGGCCACGAAGTTCCCGTCGGAGCCGAGAACGCCCTCCGCGACGACGCCCTGTCCCTCGCGAAAGAGGTCCGGCAGAATGCCTTCGTATGTGACCGGGACCGTTTGCAGCGTGTCGGTCACCGTGAAGGTGATCTTGGTGCCGTCGCCGCGCTTCACCGAGCCCCGCTCGACGAGCCCGCCAAGACGGAAGCGCACGCCGTCGGCGATCTGGTGGGCTACGACATCGCTCGGCGTCTGGAAGAACACGATCGACTGGCGGAAGGCGAACATCATCAGGATGGCGACGACCGACAACACGCCGACGCCCAATCCGATCAGGAGACCTCGCCGTTGCTTGCGCGTCATTGCGGAACCGTGCGCTCCTCTGTCTTGATACCGAGGCTCTCGGCACTCTTGTCGATCTCACCGAGCGAGGCCTGATCGCCGGCGAAGTTGGCGCGCGCGCTCGCGATCGCACCCTCCGCATCGCTGTCGCGGCCCAGGACCTTGTAAGCGCGCGCGAGACGCAGCCAGCCGTCGAGATCCTTGCCGTTGCCCTTCAGGCGCTCGGCGAGGCGGTCGACCATGCCGGCG
>JAFKKW010000018.1 GCA_017304275.1 Hyphomicrobiales bacterium
TGCCTTGAACGCCAGCGTCTGCGAGATGTAGATCGCGCCCGGCCCCGGCAGCTCCATGCCGAACACGGCCGAGATGTAGGCGGCCGACAGCATGCCGTGCGCGATGCGCTCCTTGAACATCGTGCCTGCGGCGTAGGCAGCGTCGAGATGCACCGGATTGCGGTCGCCCGAAACGGCGGCAAAAGCGTTAATGACGTCTTCGGTCACCATGTTCGATAGCGAGGCTTCCTGGCCCACGGCGAGATCTTCGAAATACGTGATCTTGTTGGTCATGCTGCTTTTCCTGCCAGTGTCCGGGTTCGATATCGTGAGGTGAGAGCATGGTCTAGCGGCCGTGCCGGGGATGCGCAACTCGCGCGCGCAGCCAAAATGCGGTGCCACGTCCGGGACACGCGGGTGTTGCAGCCGGGCACGGGATCGCGTTATAAGGCGCAATCCCCAAATTCCTACCAATGTAATGGCCTTCACGGTGACGCCGTGGGAGCCCGGAGAAGAGCCGTTATGAGCGACCGTAAACCCCTGATGCCGAAGGCCACCGCCGTCTGGCTTGTCGAAAACACCTCGCTGTCCTTCGAGCAGATCGCCGAGTTCTGCGGCCTCCACGTGCTCGAGGTGAAGGGCATCGCCGACGGCGACGTCGCGCAGGGCATCAAGGGCCTCGACCCGGTGACCTCCAACCAGCTCACGCGTGAGGAGATCGAGGCCGCGGAGAAGGATTCCTCCCGTCATCTGAAGCTCGCCGAGCCGAAGGTGGTGATGCCGGAAGCCCCCTCGAAGCGCGGCCCGCGCTACACGCCCGTCTCGCGCCGCCACGACCGCCCCAACGCGGTGCTCTGGCTCTTGCGCAACCATCCCGAGCTGAAGACCAGCCAGATCATGCGCCTCGTCGGCACCACCAAGCCGACCATCGCCCAGATCAAGGACCGTACGCACTGGAACTCGCCGAACCTCGTGCCGCAGGACCCTGTGACGCTCGGCCTCTGCTCGCAGACGGATCTCGACAACGAGGTGAAGAAGGCCGCGCGCCGCCTCGAGCGCGAGCGGCGCGAGGCACAGAAGGAAGCCATCAAGGCCGGTACGCTGCTGCCGACCGAGGAGACGACGGCGCAGCCCGCGGCTCCCGACGAGGAAGGCTTCCGCCCGACGGCCGAGATCGTGCAGCCGCGCGACGCCGTCGCGCACGAGGAGACCCCTGCCGAGGAGGAGGCCCGCGTGTTCGCCAAGCTCAAGGAGCTGTCGTCCGGTGCCGAAGGCAAGGACGGCGGCGAGGACGACAACGGCTGACGATCGCCGGCGAGAGCGATGTCCCGTCTCGTATTCGTAATGAACTGTAAACGTGCCGCCGCTTAGCATCGGTTTTGCGGCGGATTCGTACCGCACGCCCCGCGGTGAAGGACGCGAAAGCCGTGATCAACCTCACAGCAAGCGTAGGTTCATTTTATCGTCCGATATCTCAACCGAAGCCCGCAGCGGCGTTGCCTGCCGTGAGCGGTCAGCCTTCCGCATCCACGATGTCGACCGTCGGCGTGAGTCCCAGCACGCTTGATTCGATGCTTGCCCTCTCGCTTTTGCAACTTGGCGGCGGTACGGAGGCTGAAGCGTCTTCCGACATCTACGCGCAGATCGCGGCGACAGCCGCGTCCATCGCGCACGCCGCCAGATCTGCAGGTATCACGCTCGAGATCGATGGGGCGGCGCTCACCGGCTATCTCGAGGCCAAGAAACCGGATCTGGTTCACGCGGCCAATGAGGTCTATGCGGTGGCCTCCAAGGATGGCGAGCAGATCTTCGCCGTCTTTGCTGGCGGCTCGGTGGTGATGCGCAATGAGTATGCTTGGCTCGGCTTCGCGGCGGGTCTCGCCGAGGATGCCGACGTCGGCGGCTACCCGCCGCTCGCGCAGCGCCGTCTCGAAAAGCTTGTGACGACCTTCGCTGCGGCGCTGAGGCAGTCGTCCGACGGCCTGCGCGGCCTCGCCACATACAACGTGCACCCGATCACCCTGGAACGCTTCGAATACCGGCCCCAATCGTGAGCCGCGATCAGCTCAAGCCGGCCCACCACGAGAGCAGCGTGTCGGTGACGAGCGCGAGGAAGATCGCGGCCCCCACGTCGCGGTTGGCGCGGAACCGGCGCAGGCAGTTCTTCGGGTCCATCGTGTCGAGCG
>JAFKKW010000019.1 GCA_017304275.1 Hyphomicrobiales bacterium
GAGGTGCTCGGCGAGCGACAGCAGCAGCACGTAAAAGAACACCATCGCGATGCCGACGAACAGATACTGCACCGCGTGCACGCGCTTGTCGGACAGGATCTCGAGCACGAACACGCCCATGAAGCCGACGGCCAGGAACAGGATCCCGTACTTCACCGCGCGCGTGACGAGATCGTAGAAATCGACCGGCTGGTAGAACGTCACGCCGAATAGGTGTTGCTGGAAGCGCTCGAGCCCGCCGTCCGAGATCTGCCAGGCGTTGGGCACGCTGCGCGCGAGATGCGGCACCCGCCACGTCGCCGTGAAGCCGTCCGCCTTGATCTCGCGCTGGACGGGAAGAAATGCGCCGGTGAAACTCGGATGCGGCCAATCGGAGGTGAGGGCGATCTGGGTCTCGCGCGCGGCAGGCGCGAACGTGAGCGAGCCCGAGCCGGTGAAAACGAGATCGGCGTGGTAGCGGAACGCCTTGGGCGGCGCCTCGCCTTCGATCACCGATGACGCACCCGAAAGCTTGGCGTGCATGCCGTTCATGTAGGAGCCCGCCACACCGACGCTCGGCGCAAAAGGCAGTGTCTCGCGGCCGTTCACGATGAGGTTGGCCGCTTCCTTGAGTCCGCCCACGTCGCTGAGGGCGAGCACGACGGTCGCGTCCTGCCAGCGCACGGACACCGCATTGGGGTCGACGTCCGCGATGTCGGGACTGCCGAAGCTACCGTCGATCGCGAGCTTCGCCGTGTAGACGTTGACGTCGAAGATCGACCGGTGAAGCACGCTCGAAGTGCCGTCGCCCGTGACCGTGAGTTCCTCCGGCAGGAAGACGGCACGGCGCTCCTGCATGCGCACGATGACCTTGTCGTCCTCCTTGGTTTCGAAGCGCACGAGATAGGGAACGACGAGGAACGGACCGGAGAGCTGCTGCACGCCGCCCCAGGTGCGCGCCACGTCGCTCACCACCGATTGTGACCGCCCTTCCCGCTCGGACACCAGCGCCGCCACGATCAGGAGAGGGATGAGCAGGAGCAGGATCAGGAATGCGATGAGAAAGAACTTGAATGCGGGGCTGCGCGCGACACGTCCCGCCGTATGCATAACGTCCGACATTTCCGCTCCTTGAAGCTTGTGGCCTCCGTCTGTCCCGTCGCGCCCGGGCGGATTTGAGGCGGCAGCGCCGGAGTTGCGGACACTTGCGTCATCGTCCGATAGGAGCCGTTTCCGGAACTTGACGGAAGTTTCCGCTCTCGTCCGAAAGTCCCGCACCGTTCGAAATCGTGATAGAGTGCGGGCGTGCCGGCGTATGCCGCCGCAGACGACGGCGCGGCGATCGGGGAGGACCCACGCGCATGACGAGACGCGCTGTGAGGATTGCCTGGATAGGCGTCGGCCTTTGCCTGCTGATCGGCGCGATCGCGAGCCTTCTCACGTTTGTCGGCCCGCCCGACCAGCCGTGGAAGCGCAGCCTGCGCGAGCTGTCGACCCTGATGGACGTGGCGGCGCTGCTGTTCTGGATCGCCATCTTCGCGATCTACTGGGCCAGGAAGCGACGTCGCGACAGCTAGTGTGAGGATCGATCTGCATCACACGAGCAAGCGTCGCCCCGGGGACCTGGCGGTGACCTCATGCAAACTTCGCAATCGGGACACTACGGGGTGCGCGGCGACGGCGCGCCGCCCGCGGGCGCCGCATCGACCGCATCGGCAAGGGCGCCATAGGCGCGCCGCAGAAACGCGCTCGCCGGCGCATCTCCGCACCGTCTCGGGATGGTCACGTCGGCATAATGGCGCGGATCGAGGTTCGGCCAGCTTGTGCGCTGCCGCTCGATCTCCGCCACCGCCTCCTGCACATTGCCGAGCTGCACGAGAATGGCGGCGAGCTGGTAGACGGAATCTGGCGAGCGGAAGATGTGATCCGAGCGCCGCACGGCGTCGAGGGCTGCGTCGAGACTGTTGTTGTTGAGGTGAAGCCTGCTGATCCAGTATTGCGTCACCCAGCGGACGGGATTGTCGGGAGAGATTGCCGCGTCGAATGCGACCAGGTCTTCGATCACGGCCGGCGATACGGGCGAGCAGGTGTAAGGCACGACCTTGATCAGGAAGCGCGCAAGCACGTGGTTCGGATCGAGCTCCAGCGTCCGCTGCCAGAGCGCCGCCTCGGCCTCCTCG
>JAFKKW010000020.1 GCA_017304275.1 Hyphomicrobiales bacterium
CCACGGCAAGAACTTCTGCGGCGCCACCTGGGAAGGCACCATCGCGCCGCTCACCGCCGCAGGCTTCCGCGTCGTCGTCCCCGACCAGATCGGCTTCTGCAAATCGACCAAGCCCGCCATCTATCAGATGAGCTTCCATCAGCTCGCCGCCAACACCAGATCCCTGCTCGCCAGCCTCGGCGTCGCGCGCCCGATCCTCATCGCCCACTCCATGGGCGGCATGCTGGCGGTGCGCTATGCGCTGAGCTTCCCCGGGGACACGAGCGCCCTCGTCCTCGTCAACCCGATCGGCCTCGAGGACTGGAGCGCCAAGGGCGTGCCCGGCCGCACCATCGACGAGCTGATCGACGGCGAGCGCAAGACCGACGCGGTGAGGATCAAGGCCTACCAGCAGAAGACCTACTACGACGGCCGCTGGCGTCCCGACTTCGACCGTTGGGTCGACATGCTGGCCTCGATGTACGCCGGACCCGACCGCGAAAGCACGATCCTGTCCCAGGCCCGCGCGTCGGACATGATCTTCTGGCAGCCCGTCGTGCACGAGTTCCCGCGCCTGAACGTCCCGACCGTGCTCATCATCGGCGAGCGCGACTCGACCGCCATCGGCCGCGACCGTGCACCCCCCGAGATCGCGGAGACGCTCGGCGACTATCCGAAGCTCGCGCGTGAAGCGGCCGAGCGCATTCCCGGCGCCGAGCTGATCACCTTCCCGACCCTCGGCCACTCGCCCCAGGTCGAGGAGCCGGACAGGTTCAACCAGGCTCTGCTGACTGCTCTCGCCAAGCTGCCCGCGCCATGACGACGCTTTCTCCCCTAACCTTACAATGAGCAAGAAAACAGATGTCGGACCACCTGACACCGCCCGAAGCATTGATCTACGCCATGGTCACGGTCTCGGCCGCCGATCGCACGATCACCACGGAGGAGCTGGACCGCATCGGCTCCATCGTCCGCGAGCTGCCGCCGTTCCATGACTTCACGCACAACTGGCTCGCCGACACGGCGCAGCAATGCGGCAGCCTGCTGAGAAAACCGGACGGCATCGACCGCGTGCTGTCCGTCATCAAGGCGAGCCTGTCGCCGCGTCTCTACGAGACGGCCTACGTCCTTTGTGCCGAGGTCGCCGCGTCCGATCTGTCCGTGCATGCCGACGAGGTGCGTTTTCTCGAGTTGCTGGCCAACGCGCTCGGCCTCGACCGCGCGACCTGCGCCGCCCTCGAACGCGGCGCCCGCGCCCGCCACCAGCGCGCTTAGCCGTACGTCCCAAGCAAGCTGGGTTTGTAGCCAGCCGCGAGCCAAAAATGACGTCATCCCGGCGAAGGCCGGGACCCACGCCAGCTTCAACAAGCGCGACGCTTGAAGTGGTTGCGGGCCAATTTTCAGCCCAGCCAAGTCGCAAACCGCGCGATCTCGCGCACAGCATCAGCCAAATTGCCCTCGCGCGTCGCCCCGGAGCTCTTACGCGGCGCGAGATCGTGATCCCCGTCGGGGGCCCAGTGCACCGAGATCGCTGGTGCCAGACCGTATCCCTCAACCTCCGACGGCCCGCCGAACGGGTCGCGCTCACCCTGCACGATCAGCGTCGGACAGGTGAGTGTTTGAAGATGACGCGTCCGAAGCTGCGCGGGCTTCTGCGGCGGATGGAACGGATAGCCGAGGCAGACGAGTCCCGCGATCTGCCCCGCATCGAACAGCGATTGCGCGGCGAGGCTCGCCACGCGCCCGCCGAGCGACTTGCCGCCGATGAGCAGGCGCGCGCCCGCGCGCAACGTCAGATGCGCATCCGCGACCGCCGCCTCGTAGTCTCCGACCAGCGTCTCCGCCTTGGGCGGCGGACGCCGTGATCCGGCAAGCCGCGCGGTCATGTAGGAGAAATCGAAGCGCCGCACATGGAGCCCCGCGTCGCCGAGGCACGCCGCCGCCTCCGCCATCCACGGGCTCGTCATGGGCGCGCCGGCCCCCGGCGCGAGCAACAGCGTCGTTCGCGCATCGCGAGGTCCCGTGGAAAGAAATTCCGTCATCGGCACCCTTCCGGTCTCCCTGAACGCGGTTTGTCGGCCGTCGGAGGGAAAGGTCGCAATTTGGCCCTGCCCTGCGCTAAGACGCGCCGACTGATTCGCTGCGGGGAATCATGGCCTTCACCCCACGCATCATAA
>JAFKKW010000021.1 GCA_017304275.1 Hyphomicrobiales bacterium
GCGCGTGATGCCGATCAGCGATTCCGCGCCGAGCAGACGCGGCTCGAGTGCAATCATGGCGTCCGCCATCTGGTGCATGGCGAGCAGCGCCATGTCGTGGGCGGCTTCGTCGGAGAAGCCGAGCTTCCGTTGCGTTTCGCGCACGGCGTCGGCGAACGCACCGCCTCCCGGCACCACGACGACGGGACGGCAGGCGCGACTGACGAGGGAAAGCAAGCGGCGCAGCCGTCCGCTCTCGGCGAGGCTGCCGCCGAGCTTGAGGACGACGGGCATCATGCTGCGCCACCCGGACGGGTGCGGTAAACCTCGACGCCGCGGACCGGGCCGCGCTCCAGCTTCTCGATGCGGATACGCATGGCGTCGATGCGCGGGTCCTTGAGGACGCGCTCGGCGATGGCCTCGGCGAAGGTCTCGATCAGATTGATGTGGCCGGTGCTCGTGATGTCGTTCACGGCATCGATGATGTCGGTGTAGGAGGGCACGGTGTCCATGTCGTCGCGCGCGGCGCGAACCTGGGGCGCGAGATACGCATCGACGGTGAGGCGCACCTTCTGCGTGACGCCCTTTTCCTCGGCATAAACGCCGATATTGCAGTCGATCACCCAGTCCTTGAGGAAGATGGCGTCGCGACCGAGCGTTGCCGGCGCTTTGGCGGTGGCGGAGATGTCACCCGCGTGCGATGTCGATTTCGGTGTGCTCATGGCGTGGATTCCAACGCAACGCGTCGCTCGGAAGAGGACGCGCCAGGTATGGCGGCGCGCACATCGGCAAGTGCCGTGGCGTCGAGCGCGGAACGGCGGTCGGAGGCGCGGCAGAGGGCGCCTCGGAAGCCGAGCACGTCGGGACCGAGCGCAAGCAGCGCCGGGATCTGCGCGAGACGCAACGAGCCGGCCAATCCGGCAAACAATCGCGCAGCGCGCGCTTCCGCGATGAAGTCGCGCAGTGCGTCAGGCGGGCAATGGTCGAGCAACGTGCGACCATCCTTGCCTGCCGTATCGAGCATGACGCCGACGAAGCCGGCGTCGCCCAGCGCCCGTACGAGCGCCGGCTCGCGCGGCGCATCGGCCATCAGCACGGCAACGAGCGGCGTGCGCTCTGCGAGGTGGCGACCAAGGTGCGCGATCGTCTCCCGCGCGTCGCCGCCCGGGAACACACCGATCTTGACGATATCGCAGCCGGTCGCCGCCATGGCTCGCGCCGCGTCAAGGACGCGGTCCGGCTCCGGGGCGAGGTCGCCGATGGTCGCGCTGACCGGGATGTGCCGTGGCACGCTGGCGCGAATGGATGCGACGACCCCATGCGGAAGCGCGCCGAGCGCGCCTGCCGCCGGATCCTTGCAATCGATGATGTCGGCACCTGCCCGTGCGGCAAGGCGGGCCTCCGCCTCCGACGTCACACTGGCCAGAAAGCGGACCAACCGATGCGTCGCGGCCGTCCTCTCCGTCGTCGTCATGTATGGAAGTCTCTCGGGACTCACGTGTCGTGGAATATGCGCCTTTGCTCGGCCAGCACCTTGTCCCTGTCGGTCCGCTCGGCCGGCGAGAGGCGCACGGTCTCATCCTGGCTGATAGTCGCATTTGCACCCGACATGCGCAAGATACGGGTGCCCAGCATCACGGCTTCAGCGCGATCATGGGTAATGAAGATCACCGTCGTCGGACGCCGGTTCCAGAGGCCGATCAGCAGCTCGCGCAGACCCTGGGCGGTCGGATCATCGAGGGAGACGAACGGCTCGTCCATCAGCAGCACGTCGGGCTCGGTGATGAAGCCGCGGGCGAGCGCGGCCCGTCTCTGCATGCCGAGCGACAGGCGCTCGGGGTACTGCGAGCCGAAGCCCTCGAGGCCCACCTGACGCAGCATGCCGCCGATGCGCTCGTGGCGTGGATCGCCATCCGGCAGCGCCAGCGCGACATTCTGGTAGACCGTACGCCACGGCAGCAGGCGCGGCGACTGGAAGATGAAACCAACGTGCGTATCGGGGCCGCCGAGTGCGATGCTGCCCTCGAAGTCGTGGTCGAGACCGGCGATGATATTGAGCAACGTCGACTTGCCGCAGCCGGAGGGCCCGGTGATGACGACGAACGAGCGCGGCTCGATGTCGATGGCGATGTTCTTCAGAACCGGCTGCTCGGGCCGCGTACCCGACGCCGGGAAG
>JAFKKW010000022.1 GCA_017304275.1 Hyphomicrobiales bacterium
CGACAGGCTGCGGCCGATCTCCTCGCGGATGTGGCTCTGCGACAGCGGCCGCTGGTCGCGCGGCTTCAGGGTGACGATCAGCGTCGCCTTGCGGACCTCCTCGCTGCCGCCGAGCAACGTACCGCCGAGCACGAAGACGCTTTCCACGTCGGGGCGCATATTGATGCGACGCGTCACCTCGTCGGTCGCGATCTCCGTGTCGGCAAGCCGGGTGCCGGGGGGCAGCTCGACGCCGAGGAGCATGCGGCCCGTGTCCTCCTGCGGCAGGAAGCCGGACGGCAGCAGGTAGAAGCTGCCGACGGACCCCATGAAGATCATGAGACCGATGGCGACCGTCGCGATGCGATGGTGCACGGACCAGCCGACGAGACGCGTATAGCCCCTCATGAGACGGCCTTCCTCCGGCACGTGCTCATGCGGTCGCATGAAGTAGGCGGCGAGCAGCGGGGTGATGAGGCGCGCGACGAGCAGCGAGAAGAAGACGGCGGCGGCAACCACCAGACCGAACTGCTTGAAATACTGCCCAGCGATGCCGCCCATGAACGATACCGGCATGAAGACGGCGATGATCGTCGTGGTGATGGCGATCACGGCGAGGCCGATCTCGTCAGCGGCCTCGAGCGCCGCGCGGTACGGCGACTTGCCCATCTGGATGTGCCGCACGATGTTTTCGATCTCGACGATGGCGTCGTCGACCAGGATGCCGGTCACGATGGTGATCGCCAGCAGACTGACGAGATTGAGCGAGAAGTCCATCGCCGACATGGCCCAGAACGCGGGGATGATCGACAACGGCAACGCAATGGCGGCGATGACGGTGGCGCGCATGTCGCGCAGGAACAGGAACACGACGATGATCGCCAGGACCGCGCCTTCCATCAGCGTCTTCATAGTCGCCTCGTAGGCGCCCATCGTGTAGTCCACCGTGTTGTCGATGCGCTGCAATACGACGTCAGGGTAGGTCTTGCGGATCTCATCGATCCGCTCGGCGACGGCGGCGGCCACCGCGGTGTCGCTCTCGCCCTTGGCGCGCGATATCGAGAACGCGACGATGCCTTCGCCGTCGAGCTTGGCGAAGGTGCGCGGCTCCTCGACCTCGTCCGTCACGGTGCCGAGCTCATCGAGGCGGACCTTGCGGCCGCCCGGGAGGGCGATCATGGTGTCGGCCAACTCCGCCACCGTCCGCTTGCTCGCGAGCGTGCGGATCGCCTGCTCGCGCCCCGCGATCTCGCCGCGGCCGCCGGCCAGGTTGACGTTCGAGGCGCGAACCTGGCGGTTGACATCGCCCGCCGTGACACCGAACGCGAGCAGCCGGTCGGGGTCGAGATTGACGCGGATCTCGCGCTGCACGCCGCCCATGCGTCTGACCTCGGACACGCCTTTCACGCCCTGCAGCAGACGGACCAGGGTGTCGTCGACGAACCAGGACAGCTCTTCCGGCGTCATGGCGGGGGCGCGCGCCGCGTAGCTGACGACGGGAAGGCCCTCGATCTCGATGCGAGTGACGACCGGCTCCTCGATGGTGCGCGGCAGGTCCGTGCGGATGCGCTGCACGGCATCCTTGACGTCGTTCAAGGCGCGATCCGGATCGATCTCGAGACGGAACTCGACGGTGGTGACCGACGAGCCCTCAGTCACAGCCGACGTCATGTGCTTCACGCCGTTGATGCCGGCGATCGCATCCTCCACACGCTTCGTCACCTGGGTCTCGAGCTCCGACGGCGCGGCGCCGGACTGGTAGATGCGCGACTGAACCACGGGCACGTCGATATTCGGAAAACGTGTGACCGGCAGGCTCTGGAAGCTCGTCAGGCCCAGCACGAGCAGGACCATGAACAGCACCAGCGACGGCACCGGATGACGAATCGACCAGGCCGAAATGTTCATTGCGTCGCCCCGTCGGTCGTCTTGCTGACGCGGGCGTCGGGCACGACGGGGCGCACGGCATCGCCGTCACGCAGGAAGGTGCCCGCCTTGGCGACCACGAGATCGCCGGCAGCGACGCCGCTTTCGATCGCGATCATTCCCGCCGTCTCGAGCCCGGTCTTGACGCGGCGCGTGGCAACCTTGCCGTCCACGACGACCTGAACGCTCGCCCCGTCATCGGAGTGAAGCACGGCCGACAGCGGAACGGCGATGGCGCGGCCACGACCGG
>JAFKKW010000211.1 GCA_017304275.1 Hyphomicrobiales bacterium
GCAACTCTTCGCCTCTCCCCGGCGGGGAGAGGCCGACTTCCGAGCATCGCGAGGAAGGCGGGTGAGGGGGAGGAGCCGATTCCGGCTAAGTCGGAAACACTCTAGAGCCGTTCCCTCGCCTATGTCAGGCCGGGCTTGACCCGCCCATCCAGGACCCACGCGTAGCCATGCGCTAGGAGGCAGGCCGCTTGGCCGGCGGCAGGTCGGTGGCCGTTCCCTCTAGAACCTCGGCAGCCATGCCGATCGATTCCGATAGGGTGGGATGCGGATGGATGGTCTTGCCGATGTCGGCGGCGTCCGCGCCCATCTCGATGGCGAGCGCGACCTCGCTGATGAGGTCGCCCGCATGCGCGCCGACGATGCCGCCGCCGATGATGCGCTTGCTCTCCGCATCGAACAGAAGCTTCGTGAAGCCCTCGTCGCGCCCCATCGCGATGGCACGTCCCGAAGCGGCCCACGGGAAGACGGCCTTCTCGAATGCCGCGCCGTCGGCCTTGAGCTCATCCTCCGCGCGTCCGACCCAGGCGATCTCGGGGTCCGTATAGGCAACGGATGGGATGACGCGCGCATCGAAGTACGAGGGCTTGCCCGCTGCCGCCTCGGCCGCGACGTGCCCCTCGTGCACCGCCTTGTGGGCCAGCATCGGCTGGCCTGCGATATCGCCGATGGCGAAGATGTGCGGAACATTGGTGCGCATCTGCCGGTCGACCGGCACGAAGCCCTTGGCGTCGACGGTCACGCCCGCCTGTCCGGCGCCGATGCGTTGTCCGTTCGGGCTCCGGCCGACGGCGACCAGCACCAGATCGTAGACCTGCGCTCCCTCGGGCGCACCCTCCCCTGCGAAGCGCACGTGGACGCCGTCGCGCTTGGCATTGGCGCCCACCGTCCGCGTCTTGAGCATGATGCGGCTGAAGCGGCCGGCGTTGTACTTCTGCCAGACGCGCACGAGATCGCGGTCGGCGCCCGCCATCAGTCCGTCGAGCATCTCCACCACGTCGATCTTGCTGCCAAGCGCGGCATAGACGGTCGCCATCTCGAGCCCGATGATGCCGCCGCCGATGACCAGCATGCGCTTCGGGATCAGGGGCAGCGCCAGCGCGCCCGTGGAGGAGACGACGCGTGGATCGTCGGGCAGGAACGGCAGTGAGACTGCTTCCGACCCCGCGGCGATGATCGCGTGTTTGAACTGGATCGGGACCGTACCGCCCTTGCTGAGCGCGACCTGGAACTGGTGAGGGTCGCGGAACGCGCCCTTGCCCTGGACGACGGTGACCTTGCGCATCTTGGCCATGCCCGCGAGTCCGGTCGTGAGCTTGCCGACCACGGCATCCTTGTGCGCGCGCAGCTTGTCGAGGTCGATACGCGGTGCCCCGAACCCGACGCCATGCTTTGAGAACGCTGCCGCTTCCGTGATCAGCGAGGCGACGTGCAACAGCGCCTTCGAGGGAATGCAGCCGACATTGAGGCACACGCCGCCGAGCGTCGGATCGCGCTCGATCAGCACCGTCTTGAGACCGAGGTCGGCGGCCCGGAACGCGGCCGAATAACCGCCCGGACCCGCCCCCAGAACGGCCACGTCGCAAGTGATCGTATCGTCTTGTGTCACGACGCGGCCCGCCCCTGCGTGAGTGAAAGCGGCATGCGATCATCCCGCCGTGTCTGGGCACAGGCCTTCGCCGGTGTGACGTAGAGGTTGGGCAGACGGCGCACCGAAAGGGAGACGTCATCCCGGCGGAGGCCGGGATCCAGACACGCATGAATGGGACACGCATGACCGGGACGCAGAGGCGCCCTTCCCGAACGAGCCAGGACGTGCCGGCAAACGAGGTCGCGTGCTGACATCGATGGACCCCCTAAAGCACGAGCTGGCGTACGTCTTCGAGGATGACGGCGAGCCGGCGCGCAAACCGCGCGGCCTCCGCTCCATCGATGACGCGGTGATCGTAGCTGAGCGAGAGCGGCAGCATGAGCCGCGGCTGGAACGCGGTGCCGTCCCACTTCGGCTTGGTCTGGGCGCGCACGACGCCGAGGATCGCCACCTCCGGCGCGTTGATGATCGGCGTGAACCCCGTCCCGCCGATGCCGCCGAGGCTCGAGATCGAGAATGTGCCGCCCTGGATGTCCGCCGGCGCGATCTTCCCCTCGCGCATCCGCTGCGACACCGCGCCGATCTCCTGCGAGAGTTCGACGATGCCCTTGCGGTCCACGTCGCGGATAACCGGCACGACCAGCCCGTCCTTGGTATCGACGGCGATGCCGAGGTGATAGTAGCGCTTGAGGATCAGGCTCTCCTTGTCGGGCGCCAGCGAGGCGTTGAATTCGGGGAATTCCTTGAGCGCCACCACGCTGGCCTTCATGATGAAGGCGAGCAGTGTCACGCGGTAGCCCTTCTCCTTGGCGGCCTCGTCGAGGGATTTTCGATAGGCTTCGAGGTCCGTGATGTCGGCTTCGTCGCCGTGCGTCACATGCGGGATGTTGAGCCACGCGCGATGCAGGTGCGGCCCGCCGAGCCGCTTGAGGCGTGACAGGGCCTTGGTCTCGATCGGCCCGTACTTGGAGAAGTCCTGCGCCGGGATCTCCGGGATGCCGGCGCCACCGCCTGCTCCTCCGCCGAGCGCGCGCTTGACGTCGTCCTTTGTGATGCGGCCTTTCTCGCCGGTGCCCTTGAGCTTGGTGAGATCGATGTCGAGCTCGCGCGCGAGCCGCCGTACCGACGGGCTCGCATGCACGTCGCCGAAGTCGACGCCGAGCGGCAACGGCACGCGCGTTCGCGCGCCGCCTGTGTCGTCGGCTGTCGCGCCGGAGCGCTCGGCCTGCGGGGCTGCGCGCATCTCGGTTTGCTTTGGCTCAGGCGACGCGTCCGCCTTGGCCGCGGGCTTCGCGTCTTCCGCGGTCTCGGCCTCTTCCGCGTCGGACGCGAGCCGCACGAGCGCCGATCCTTCACTCACCTTGTCACCGACGCGGACCAGAACCTCCGCGATCTCGCCCGCCTGCGGTGCCGGAACCTCCATGGCGGCCTTGTCGCTCTCGAGCGTGACGATCGGATCGTCGGGCTTGATCGTGTCGCCCGGCTTCACGTGCACCTCGATGATGGGCACGTCTTTGTAGTCGCCGATGTCGGGAACCTTCACGTCGATGACGGACATGCGTCTTCCTTGTCTATGCACGCGCCGGGTCGGTCTTCTCCGGATCGATGCCGTACTTTGCGATCGCCTCGACCACCTTGGACGAGGGGAGCTTGTTGTCGTCGGCCAGCGCCTTCAAGGCGGCCACGGCCACGAAGTGCCGGTCCACCTCGAAGTGCTGCCGAAGCCGCCGTCGCGTGTCGGAGCGCCCGAACCCGTCCGTGCCGAGCACCTGGAAGGGGCCGCGCACGAAGGGGCCGATCTGGTCCGCGAACAGCTTCACATAGTCGGTCGAGGCCACCGTCGGCGCGTCTCCGCGCGCGGCGAGGCACTGTGTGACGTAGGGCACGCGCGGCGTCTCGGCCGGGTGCAGCATGTTCCAGCGCTCGACGGCCAGCGCTTCGCGCCTGAGCTCCGTGAAGCTCGTCACGCTCCAGATGTCGGCCGCGATGCCGAAGTCCTGCGCCAGCAGCTCCGCTCCCGCGATCACCTCGTTCAGGATCGCGCCTGATCCCATAAGCTGCACCTTGGGTCCGCCGGCCGCATCCGTGCTCTTCAGAAGGTACATGCCGCGCACGATTCCCTCTTCCGCACCTTCGGGCATGGCGGGATGCGCGTAGTTCTCGTTGAGGGCGGTGATGTAGTAGAACACGTCCTCCTGATCGCCGAGCATGCGCTTCAGGCCGTGCTGGATGAGGACCGCCAGCTCGTAGCCGTAGGTCGGATCGTAGGAGAGGCAGTTCGGGATCATCGCCGACAGGATGTGGCTGTGCCCGTCCTGATGCTGCAGCCCCTCGCCGTTGAGCGTCGTCCGCCCGCTGGTGCCGCCGATGAGGAAACCGCGCGCACGGATATCGCCCGCCGCCCAGGCGAGATCGCCAATGCGCTGGAAGCCGAACATCGAGTAGTAGATGAAGAACGGCAGCATCGGCACGTTCGAGGACGAGTAGGAGGTCGCGGCCGCCATCCACGACGCCATGCCGCCCGCCTCGCTGATGCCCTCCTGCAGCATCTGCCCGCTGCGGTCCTCCTTGTAGAACATGAGCTGCTCGGCGTCCTCCGGCCGGTAGAGCTGTCCCACCTGGCTGTAGATGCCGAACGTGCGGAACATGCCCTCCATGCCGAACGTGCGGCTCTCGTCCGGCACGATCGGAACGATGTGCTTGCCGAGCGCCTTGTCGCGAAGCAGCTTGGTCAGGCACTGCACGAACACCATCGTGGTCGAGATCGCGCGACCTTCCGAGCCCTTGAGCTGCGCGTCGAACAGCGACAGCGGTGGAGGATCGAGCTTGAACGTGGTCTTGGTGCGCCGCTTCGGAAGGTAGCCGCCGAGCGCCGCGCGCCGCTCCTTGAGATAACGAAGCTCCTCGCTCCCGTCCGGAAACGTGACGAACGGCATCGTCTCGAGATCGTCGTCCGTGAGCGTCACCTTGAACCGGTCGCGGAAGCTTTTAAGCGCATCGAGCGCCATCTTCTTCTGCTGGTGGGCGATCATCTGTCCTTCGCCTGCGGTGCCCATGCCGTAGCCCTTGACGGTCTTGGCGAGGATGACGGTCGGCTGGCCGGTATGCCGGGTCGCTTCCGCATAGGCGGCATAGACTTTTCGGGGATCGTGGCCGCCGCGCGTGAGTGACCAGATCTGGTCGTCCGTCCAGTCCGCGACCAGCGCCGCCGTCTCGGGGTAGCGCCCGAAGAAGTTCTTCCGGATGTAGGCGCCGTCCTTGCTCTTGAAGTCCTGGTACTGCCCGTCGTTGCACTCTTCCATGAGCTGGCGCAGGCGGCCCGTCGTGTCGCGGGCCAGCAGCGGGTCCCAGTTCGCGCCCCAGATCACCTTGATGACGTTCCAGCCGGCGCCACGGAAGCCGCCCTCGAGCTCCTGGATGATCTTGCCGTTGCCACGCACAGGCCCGTCGAGCCGCTGCAGGTTGCAGTTGATGACGAAGATCAGGTTGTCGAGCTTCTCGCGCCCCGCGAGCGAGATCGCGCCGAGGCTCTCCGGCTCATCCATCTCGCCGTCGCCGCAGAACACCCACACATGGCGGTTCGCGGTGTCGGCAAGCTTGCGGTCGTGCAGATACTTGAGGAAGCGGGCCTGGTAGATGGCCATGATCGGCCCGAGCCCCATCGAGACGGTCGGGAACTGCCAGAACTCCGGCATCAGCCACGGGTGCGGATAGGAGGGAAGCCCCTTGCCGCCCGTCTCCTGGCGGAAATGGGTGAGCTGATCCTCTGTCAGGCGCCCCTCGAGGAACGCCCGCGCATAGATGCCGGGTGAGGAATGCCCCTGGATGAACAGCAGGTCGCCGCCATGATCCTCGCTCGCGCCATGCCAGAAATGCATGAAGCCCGTATCGTAGAGCGTCGCCGCCGACTGGAAGCTCGCGATATGGCCCCCAAGCTCGCTCGTCTCCTTGTTGGCGCGCAATACCATCGCCAGCGCGTTCCACCGGATCGCCGAGCGGATCCGGTTCTCGATCGCGCGGTCGCCGGGATGCGGCGTCTCCTTGTGCGGTGGAATGGTGTTGATATAGGCGGTGTGCGCCGCGAACGGCACCCGTGCGCCCTGCCGGCGCGCCATGCCGACCGTCTTGCCGAGCAGGAAATCGGCGCGCTCGCTGCCTTCGAATGCCATCACCGAGCTGATCGCGTCGATCCACTCGCGCGCCTCCGGATCATCCTCTCCGCCGCCGTCGTGGATTTCGAGAACTGTCCTCGCCATTAGATCGGCTCCCTGCAGTGAGGCTGCGACCCGAACGCGTCCTCTCTTGTATACTGCGTGCAGCGGCGCATGACGCGCCCTTTCATGCCGCACCAACCGTTATCCGCACCGAGTCTTCCAGAAACGGGATAACGTCTTCCGGAAAAAGTATAACGTCACGCCGAGAGGGAGGTTGCGGCTGCGATCGACTGCCCCACGGGCCACACGAAGCTCCGATTGCGGCGCCTGGTCACGAGATGAGCGCAGGCCAGCAGCTACCCGCTGCAGGGTTGCCCGACCACCGCCGGTTGCTCCTCGGTGTTGAGCCTTGGCTATGGAGCACCGGACGTTGCGGACCTGGACTCGCAGTACCGCCGGACGAGCGCCCCGGCTGAATCCGAAAAAAGCCAGCAAACGGAGCGACTCAGCGCATGATAGCTGCTCATCTACAGAGCGTTGTCTAGTCCGATGCAACTGGAAGCCCACTGACGCGTTTAATAGAATGTTACCGGCTGTGTGGTTTGGTGAAACCGATAATTTGTTGCGCTTTGACCAAGACTTAAAGACAATAATTTACTATTCGCTATTGCAATACAGTACGCAGAGCTTGGCGGGGCAGAACGAAGGAACGGCGCGATGCTTTGGCTTGCTTTGATCGCAGGCGCAGGTGGATTTCTAATTGGTCTGTACCTGTTTCGCGTGCAGGCGATAATTGCAGCTTCTGCAACTCTAATCCCGATTTGCATTTGTATTGCCCCGATCATGGAATGGAACCTGCTGGGGACCGCAATCGGCGTGCTGACGCTCGGGACGGCACTTCAAGGTGGCTATCTGGTCGGTGCGGGAATGACCGGTGTTTGGTCCAAAATGAGGGCCGCTGAGTCAGCCTCCGTTCCAATGCAACGATCGCCGCGCGTCGCCCGCGTCCAAAGCAGTTCGCGAGTCTGACGCATCGAGCGCCCTTCTCTGATTTTTGCATGCGAGCCCCTGAGTGAGCGTCCGACGTATGCGCCGAGCGATCATTCTAGGTGTGTTTGCGAATTCACTGTTGCCGCTCGTTAGGCCGGTGGGCTACAGCATAGCGGCGCGTGGGGTGCGAAGCGACCGATGATGACGCAGGCTTATGCGCGGTGGAGCGTTTGGCAACACGTCGTCCCGGCAGTCGGGTAAAGCTCTCCTGAGAAAGCACGTCTTCGGCCGACTGAGCACGTTTTCGAATTCAAAGCCTCAATCATGCCCACGATAGCAAACTCTCCCAGAGTTTCGATTGGTCTGGCCGTTCGCAACGGCCTCGGCACCGTCGAACGGTGCATTGAATCGATCCTCGCTCAGGATCTGAAGGATCTTGAGCTTGTTGTCTGCGACAACGTCTCGGATGATAAAACTTGGGAAAGCCTTGAGAGATACGCCAAGGCCGATGCGCGGATCAGGATCAGCCAAAACGAGGTCAATATCGGCTCGCATGAGAACATGGCCCGTGTTCTCAGGCTGTCACGCGGCGAGCTTTTTCGCTGGATTAGCGCTGACGACTGGTTGGAGCCGCAGTGTCTCTCGAAGTGCGTGGCTGCGCTCGATAGTCAGCCCCAGGCGATAGGAGTTACGACAGGTTTTACGATTCACAATTTGCGCGGAGCGACTCGGTATGAAGACTATGCCGGCGCGTTTCCCAGCGGATCTGATCCGGCCGAGCGTTTTTCCCGCATGTTGTGGTTCTTTCACGCTGGCGATGCAAAGTACGATCCCGTTTATGGGATGTATCGTCGAGAGACGCTCTTGCAATGCCGTCCGCTACGTCCATCGGAGCGAACCGATTGGTTGCTGAGTACCGAGCTGGCCCTCCGGGGACCGATCCTGCATATTCCGGAACGGCTTGCCCATCGTACCAGTGAACATAAACGCGGCGTTGATCGTGTTGCCTTCAGGCGCAGGCTCGATCCGGTACGCGGGGAGCGGATACGGACCTCGGCAACGCGCCTCTACAGGCAGATGCAGGCTCTTGCTGTATCCGCCGATCTCGCAGACGAAGAGATGCGTCGCTGCAATCAGGCGCTCCGGCGCTTCTGGACAAAGGAAGCGATCCGGACGTTTCGGCTAAGACTCGCTGACGCCCGGTCCCGGCTGACCCGACGGTGAGATCGGCTCGGACGAGGGGGCCACAAGGCGGAGCCATGACTCGCGATGATAAGCGTAGATTTGGCGAGGGCAGAACCAACAACTGATGCTGTTCTCTCCTGAGCACACCCCGCCTTCCAGAATAATGCAGTCGCGATTGATTTTGAGCAGACGGCCGGTCTTATCGTCCACCAGCCGCTCAACCCTGTCTTTGACACGAAACTGCTTGCCGCAAAACGAGACCATTTCCCGATCGAACGAAAGGCCACGGCTCAATCCATCTTCATCGAGCGTCTCCGCGATTTCGCTTGGCGATCGAACCTCGACGAGATCGCCCGGTTTGAGCCCAAGCGGGGGGCGATCCAAGGGAGTGGCGGATCCCCGTATCGGGAGATTGTTGACGAGACCAAGCCGGCTCGCGATTTGCACCACGACGGCGTGGGCCAAGACGCGCAAGAATTTGAATGCGTCATAATTGCCGTTCGTCAACTCGCGCCAATACTGGCGGAGATCGAAGCCGCTCAGTCTTTCGGTAGCTTTGACGGCCTCTGTAGCCTGGCAACGCCATACTTCAGTCGGAACACCGGAGAACTCGCGCGTGGTTCGGGCGCCGGTTTCTGCAAGGCGCTCAAGTTCGGCGACACCATCTCCCTCTGCCGCGGGTTGCGGTTCGGCGTCGTTCGTAACAAGGCGCAGCCAAGCATCCTTCCAGTATAGCTTACACCCTCCCTGACATCCGGCATGGCCGGAACCGTCACATCGCAGGTCTTCGAGATACACGGTGGAGTACATGCGACGGCTGCCCGTGTTGGCGATGGTGTCGCAAATTTTGTCCACGCGACGTGAGACGGTGAAGCGCTTTCCAACGTATTGGGCCATTTCGGGCATGAATGGCAGGCAGTCGACAGAGGCTTGATCGTCGAGGGTTGCCAAAATCTCGGCAGCCGATTTGACAACGACAACATCGCCCGGACGAAGCGGGCGCATGTTGCTGGGTGAGCTACTCAAGCTGGCCTCCTCGACCTCTGCAGATCATTTCTCTGCGAAATGTCCTGGACGTAGCCGACTCCATGTAATGGCCCGTATGCGCCCTGAGTTGCGAAGCTCGCAGCAGTCGCCGCTTCGAGCGCAACCGTCAGGCGGGGCGATCATCTCCATACGGGATATAGTATTTTTCTGCATAGTAATCGTTGCGGTAGCTTTCGTATCGGCCGAGCCGTTTGAAATCTACCTTGTTGAGCACGACGCCGAGCAGGTTTTCGCGAACCACGGAAGCCTTCTTCAGCGCAAACTCAGCAACGGCAATTTTCGTACGCGCCCACTCCACCGTGAAAACGTACGCATCGACGAGCCCGGCAGTGGACCTCACGTCGACAATCGGCGCAATCGGCGAAAGATCTACTACCACCCAATTATATGACTTTCTTAGTTCGTCGAAAAGCCCGCGTAAGTCGGCCGAGCCCAAGATGTCGCTCGAATTAGCCATGCGAGGTTCTGTTGCGCCGGGAAGGAAGGTAAGGTTAGTTTCCGGGTCGGTCCACAAAACCTCTTCCAGGGTCTTCTTGCCCCCAAGAACGTCCACGAGCCCGAATTCGGCATCAGGGGCAAGCATGCGGGTCAGGACTGGGTTTCGCAGATCGCAGTCGACCAGGATCAATCGGACCCCGCTTTGAGCGGCGAGAAGTGCGAAAGCCATCCCGAGCATGGACTTGCCCTCGCCCGGAACCGACGATGTGAAACCGAGGGCCTTGACGGAGTGCTCACTCATGTCGGCGGCGGACTTGATCGAGCGCAAGGACTCGGCAAATCGGGACAGCGGTCGGTCGACGGCCTGCCAGGCGACGCTGTCGGTCCTCTGCACGATCCTCGGCCCGCTCCGTGGCGCCGCGTCCTTGGCCCGCTTGTCGGGCCTGAGCAGAGGAACAAGAGCAAGACAGGGAGCTTGCAGCGTCGTTTCGGCTTGGTCGGCGGTTCGAAAAACCCGGTCGAGGGACATTCTCGCCATGCCTAGGGCAAAGCCCAGCAAAATGCCGCCGACCGTGGAGGCAAGCAGAATGACGCCCGTCTTCGGGCCGCTCTTCTCGAGCGGCACGCCGGCTCGCGTGATCAGGCGGGCGTCCGTGCCCGGAAACGACTGTTGAGCGTCGATCTCCGTGTTCCGCTCCAGGGCGGATTTGTAGAGACTGCGGTAGGTCTCCGCCGAACTCTCGAGACGACGCAACTCGATCTCGGCCTGATTGGTTTCTTGAGATCGCGACACGGCCGATGCAATTGCTTTCTCGACCTCCATCTGTCGTTGTTTCGCGATTTCGTAATCGCTCTTGTACGTTTCGGCGATGCGCTTGAGCTCATCGCCGATTGACGTACGGAGCTCTTGGATCTGACGTTTGAGGTTCACGACCGCTAGATGATCTTTTCCAAAACGGCGCGACCAGTCAGCCTCGCGATTGACGAACTCGAGATATTGAGTGCGGAGCTTTACGATGATCGGATTGTTCAATGTTTCCGAAACGGCTCCGCCAATATCCTGGTCGGACGAGGGGCCGGTACGGATGATCTCCTCGATGCGATCGAGGCGCGCCTTGGTCTCTGCTGTCTTTTCTCGCGCCATGACCAGCTGCGTGTTGAGCGCAGTTAGCTGTTGCTCGGTGATGAGCATTCCCCCGCTGGCGACGATGTTGTTTTTCGTCTTGAACTGAACGACGGCTTCGTCGGCAGCCGCGCTTTGCGCACCAAGCTCCTGAATCGTTCCTTGCAGCCACGAGGTTGCTTGGCCAGCGGCTTGGTAGCGAGTTTTCAGCTGATCTTCGATGTAGCTCTCAGCAAACGCGTTCGCGATCTCTGCAGCGCGCTGAGGCGTGAGCGACCGGAACTCGATCTCGAGGACGTTGCCGCCGACGCGGTAGATATTGAGGCGCGCGCCGAGAACGGCCAATGCGGTTTGCGTGGGATCCGCTTTGGCAGGCGCGGCGACAGGGAGTCCCGCCGTCGAGCGCAACCAGTCGACCCATCGAGACGACAAGCTGCGAGGATCAAACTCGGGGTCGTCCGTCAGGTTCAGCTTCTTTATTACAGCGAGCCCGACGGCTTCGGACTTAATGAGCTGAATCTGGCTTTCAGCCTCCATAGCGTCCAGCGGGGCGTCGCGAACGAGGTTACCTAGCCGTGTTTTTCCGGGGTCTAGGAGGATCGTCGCGCGGGATGTGTAGGTCGGGGGCGTGAGGTAAACATAGAAAGCGCCGGCGATAAGGGCCAAAAGAGCGACGGTAAGGATAGTTAGAAACTGCTGGCGGATAATGTCGAAGAAAAAGGAGACCAAATCTTCGGATTGAGGCACGGGTGCCACGCCGTATTCCGCATCCTCGTGCCTGTTTTGTTGGATCATGCCGTTAAACGCGAGGTCCGAGTGCGAGGGGCGAGCCGACTATTAGTGTGCGTATGCGCTGGAAGTAGCACCTGCATATCGCAATGCGAAGGCACCGATCAAGCCCGGGATGAAGCCGCTTCGAAGTGTGCCTAACAAGCGCTCGGTGGAGCCTGCAACTCGAGAGAGTCAGCCGAGAATTCTCTACGTCGGGATCATACTCAGGGAGCGCGTCGATATCGAGGCGCATCGCGAGGCAGCGGAATGCTTTCCGCAAGCCTCAAGCTTACGTGTTGCCCCGCTTGTCGATGAGAAAATCGTTATCCCTTGCGCGCCGGTACCAAAATGTCGGATAGAGCCGCCAGTCTGCCGGGCGGAAGTGCCTTGCCCACTGCGCCGGGGTTTGCATGCTGCCTTACAAGTGCAATAGTCTGCGAAAGCCATGAGCCCGCTCAAGCTTTACGAATATTAGTCGTACCGTGGCTGCCTTGATCCCCCGCCTGTCAGGATCGTGGATCCGCGTATTTTTTGGTTCCGGGAGGGAGTGGCTTTGTCGATGGCATTCAGAGGGCGATCATGGGCTGGGCAACACGTTGAAGTTGACCGCCGAGCATTCATTGAAACCAACGCATGGTCGCGGCGACATCCGCAGATTCGTGATATCGCATTCGGTCACCTGGAATAGAGCGGAATGTCGGAAACAACGATAGCTGCCGGCCGCGACAGTGGTACCGGATCGGCCGGAGCTGATTCTATAATGGAAGGTAAGTCCGTTTCTTCAGGACCGGCATTTCGCGAGAATGTTGCCAGTGGAGTTCGATGGGGCTTCATCACAGCACTGGTCACTCAGTTTGGAAGGTTCGCATTTATCGTGGTGCTCATGCGTTTGCTTGGGCCCCAGAACTACGGAATTATAAGCCAAGCAGCGATCTTTATCGCCATTGCCCAACTCTTCGTTCACTTCGGAATGGCCGCAAGCATTATTCAAAGCCCGTCGCTCAGTGAAAAAGAAGCGGGCACCGCGTTCTGGATGAACATCGGATTGGCTCTCGCGATCACCGTCACGCTGATATTCTGCGCCCCGCTGATCGCCAGCCTTTTCGACACCGAGGAATTGACCTCTGTCATCAGACTGCTCACGATTTCGATCATCATCAAGTCGATCACGATCGTGCCCATTGCCCTTCTTACGCGTAAGTTGCAGTTTCGTGCGCTTAGCATCACCGAAATACTGAGCACACTGATATCCGGCACGCTCGGCGTGGCCGCTGCATTGTGGGGTGCGGGGTATTGGGCATTGGTCGTGCAGGCGATATGCCTCGAAGTTTGTACTCTAATCATTATCTTTATGATTAGCGGTTTTCCGGAGCTCGGATGGTCGAGTTCCACTGCCCGCCGGCTGTGGTCGTTCAGTTCGCGGCTGATGGGCGCCGACCTGGTCAACTACGCATCGAGCAACAGCGACAAATTTCTGATCGGTTGGTTCCTCGGACCTATTGCGCTCGGTCTTTACTCGTTGGCCTTCCGGGTGCTTCAGTTCGTGCTTCAGATCTGCGGCCAGATCGGTGGAGTCATTCTGCCGACGTTCTGCCGCCTGCAGGAGGATCGCGAGCGCTTAGCCCGCGTATTCCTTGAAGTCACGGAGAGCGTCGCGATTGCCATCTGCCCGCTCATGGTGCTGATCGTTATGTGTGCGCCGATTGGCGTACCGGCGGTATTCGGCGAGGCATGGGTAGGTGCTACCGTTCCCTTCCAGCTTCTGGCCGCGATGACGGTTCCCTACGTGTTGGTTGCATTCATGGGGCCGTTGACGGTCGCGGTCGGACGGCCGGACCTCGAATTTCTCTGGGGCGTCGCCACTGCGGTGATGTCGCTGGTCGCCTTTGCGATAGGGCTTCTGTGGGGAATTGTCGGTGTGGCGGCATCCTATTTGATTATCGCGAGCATCCAGCTCCCAATTCGCCTGCTCATCATAGAGAGGCTCATTCCGATTAGGGCCCGCGACTATGTTCAAGCCCTGCTTCCGTCCGCGACGTGTTCGTCGGTGCTTGCGATCGCATGGCTGATTGCCGAAGTTTTGCTGGAGGGGACATTGAGCGGCTTGGTTCAGCTCATTGTCGCGTCTGCTTTCGGTGCCGCCGCCTATGCGATCGCCTTGTGGATCGCGTGGCCTGATGTGCTCAATCGGCAGTTGAACTTTTTCCAGCTGGTCCTTCGTCGAAAGCAAGCATGACGACCGTCCAATGTGGGCTGGGCATCTCTCTCGCCACCCAGGCAGATCACGCCGCGATCGGCGTGGAGTATCGGCAGAGGCGAGGCAGGTGCGCTGCGGCGCTGCGAGCGCCCGTGTGTCACGCAGCCACGATCTTGCGGGCGAAGAAGGCCTCTGCATAGCGCTCCGGCGCTCGGCACTCCATGCCGCGTAGCCGCGCCAGTCCGCGAAACGTGTCGCGATCGAACCAGTCTTTGGACCGCTGGGTTGCGAAGTGAGTCATGAGCAGATCGATCTTGCGCTCGAGGGCCGTGTTCGTGAGCGGCACGTAGAGATTGGGCTGCCCCAGATCACCGTCCCACTTCGGAATTTCGTATTCGAGCACCAAGTGATCGCGAAACGTGTTCCAGGTGTGCCGGCAGACCTCGCGATGATCCTGGTGAGCGTCGTTGCTGCGATGGGTCAGAATGAGATCGGGCTGAAACCGGGATTTCACCGCTTCGAACCATTCCTTTATTTTCTCGCCTTCCACCGGGAAGAAGCCGTCCCGGAAATGCAAGGTCTCGACCTCGGCCTGTGCCGCGCCTGCGAGGAACGAGTGCGCCGATGACCGAGCTTCGCCCTCTCTGTCGCCGTTCGCGCTGAGCACGCACCAGAGAATGTTGAGCTCTGCGCCCGAGGTGATCCACTGCAGCAGGCTCGCGCCCGCGCCGATCTCGATGTCGTCGGAATGCGCGCCGAGGCACAGGATCGAGAAGCGACGCCCGTCGGTCGGCAGCTTGAGCGGTATCATGTCGGTGCGTGCCCGGTCCCGTTCGGCGAGACACGCCAGGGCATGTCGCCCTTCTCAACCATGTCCTCGAGCACACGCCGGTCCTGCATGGTGTCCATGGCCCGCCAGAAGCCTTCATGTTTGTAGGCAAGCAGCAGCTCGTCCTTGATCAGGCGATTGAAGGGCTCCAGCACCAGCTCCTCGCCGTCCTTCATGTAGTCGAAGATCTTCCTGCTGAAGACGAAGTAGCCACCGTTGATCCAGATATCGGATTCGAGGTTCGATCGGATCCTCTGCACCGTGCCGCCCTGATCGAACTCGGCGAGATGGAAATTGAACGGCGGACGAATGGCGACGAAGCAGCCCACCTTGCCGCTTTTCTTCGAGGAAGTACTCCTCATCCTCGACGAGATGCTTCACGGCCATCAGACGCTGGCCGATATTGCGCCACACGCCCGTATCCACCATCGTGATCCGCCAGTCCGGCGGACTTTCCCCGAGAAGTTCGACCGTCTTGCCGAAATTCGAGATGACGCAGTCGCTGAAAGCCGACGGCTGGACGTTGAGGAAGTAGTCCTTGATGACGTTCGCCTTGTAGCCGAGGCACAGAATGAAATCGCGGTGCCCGTAGCGGCTGTAGTACTGCATGAGATGCAGCAGGATCGGCTGGTTTCCGACCGGGATCATCGGCTTCGGCACGCTGTCGGAGTAGTCGCGGATGCGTGTTCCGAGCCCGCCGCAGAAAAGAACGACTTTCACAGTGCAATCTCCGCCGGATCGATCTCGTGCACCTCAGGGATCGGGACGATCAGCTTGCAACCCCATTCCGCAGTGTAGCGCAGTTGCGTAGCGATTTCTTTCGTTAGGTTCCACGGCAGCACCAGGATGTAGTCCGGACGCGCCTCGTCGATCGCCGCGACGGGCTTGATCGGGATGTGCATGCCGGGCGTGAAACGGCCATGCTTGTACGGGTTGCGGTCGACGGTGAAGTCCAGGAAGTCTGTGCCGATTCCGCAATAGTTCAGCAAAGTATTGCCCTTGCCGGGAGCGCCATAGCCGCAGATCGTCTTCCCGGCCGCCTTGTATGCGATGAGGCGCGCAAGCAGCTTGCGCTTGGTGTCGTGCACCTTCTCGGCAAAGCCCTGATAGCCGCCGATTTCGAAGAAGCCGAGCGCGCGCTCGTCCTCGAGCAGCTTAGCGACCGATGGCATGATCGGATGGCTCGCGTCGGCGCGGCAGAGATAGACCCGCAGCGAGCCGCCGTGCGTCGGGAGGTGCTCGACATCGAAGAACTTCAGGCCATGCCGGCGCGCAAGTGTGTCGATCGTGACGCCGGAAAAATAGGAGTAGTGCTCGTGGTAAATGGTGTCGAACTGGTTCTCGGCAATGAGGCGCTCGAGATGAGGAAACTCGAGCGTGATGACGCCGTTCGGAGCCAGAAGGTGCGCCATGCCGGCCGTGAAGTCGTTGAGGTCCGGAACCTGGGCGAGAACATTGTTGCCGATGATCAGATCGGCGCGCGTGCCCTCTGAGACCAGCTTCTCTGCGAACCTGAGACCGAAGAATTCCACGACCGTTGGCACACCCTTCTGGCGCGCGGCTTCGGCCACGTTGGCCGCAGGCTCGATGCCCGTGACGGGGATGCCCATGGGTAGGAAGTGCTGAAGCAGATAGCCGTCGTTGCTCGCCACCTCGAACACGTGGCTCTCCGCACCGAGCGCGAGGCGATCGCGGATCATCTCGCAGTAGCGGCGCGCGTGCTCGATCCATGATGTCGAGAACGAGGAAAAATAGGCGTACTCCGGAAAGATCTCCTCGGGGGCGACGTGTTCGGGAAGCTGCACC
>JAFKKW010000023.1 GCA_017304275.1 Hyphomicrobiales bacterium
GCTTTCGAAGTATCTCCCTCCCGCCTGTCGCATCGCGAGACACATTCCATAGAAGATGCTGACGATGGCGGTGATATTCGCCAGGCCGATGAACAGCAACACGGCAACGCCGAGGCTAACGCCGCCAAGTGGAATCATCCAAGCCGTCGGATCGAAATTGCCGAGGCTCAGCGCCGCCAGAAGGCCGATCGTCTCGCCGATGACGGCCGCCGCAAAGATACCGGCGAGGTTCGGCCACAGGGCCGCGCGCGGTGTCTTGGTGAAGCGCGAGATGTTGCCGAGAATGGGCCACCATCCGAAGCTCGCGGCGAGATTGATCTCGACGGCGACCATGAAGTTCGTCTTCGGGTCGTCGAACGGCTGCAGCGGGGGCGCCGCGGCGATGGCGTCCCACGACTTCTCGCCGAACAGCAGGACCAGAATGCCAGCGCACAACGCAAGCTTCCCGGGACCTACGATGCGGTTCAACCATTTGACGGCCGTGGGGCCTTTCCAGAGGAGCACCCACGACGTCACGATGGCGATGATCGCGAACAACGTCACGCCCAGATCGTTCGGGCCGATGGTCGTCCCGGCGGTCGCGTTCGAAACCTCGCTGATCGCGCGGCCGAACATGATGGATAGGACCGACGACCAGCCGACGCCGTAAATGGCGAGAAAAATGCTTACGAGCATCAGCACGCCCACACGCCCAAAAACGCTGCGAGCGAATGTGAATTGTTCGACGCCGTATTTGCTGGTGCCCAAGCAGACGCTCACCGAGACGATCGACACGCCGATCACGTTGCCGATGATGATGGCGGCGATGCCATCCCATGCTCCGACGAACATCGCCGTCGTTCCACCCAGCAGAAACGCCCAGGTGGCGACGGCGATACCGATGTTGACCCAGGAATGGTCGAGCATCCCGAGCTGCCGCTCCTCCTTGAGGACCGGCAAGGTGCCGTAGGCCGAGCTCGCGCCCGTAAAATTCGTTTCCGTCAATGCCATGGTCAGATCCCCGACTTCATCATCGTGGCGGTGGCTATGGCGATACCAATGGCGGAACAGAACCACAGGACCAGCTCCCATCTGGAAATGTCGGCTCTGGCCGGGTCCCCATAACCGTCGTGAAGCACGAGGTCGAGACGGCGGTTCAGCTCTTTCTGAATTTCACTTTCGTTACGGCACTCTTCTTTCATTTCGTTTTCTCCCTACGACACGTCTTTTTTTTCATCACCTCGACAGACGGCTTGGATTGCCCGGTGGTTGTTTCCGCCTGACGTGATGTGTAGTGTCCCCTCTCGATCGCGATGCGATCAGATATCCAGAACGAGCACGTCGCCCAGCGCGCGCGAGGCGCAAATCATCATCGTCCGATTGCTTTGCCGCTCCTCCTCCGTGAGCAGCGAATCCCGATGATCGACGAGGCCTTCGATGACCTTCGTCTCGCACGTGCCGCAGAACCCCTCGCAACAGGAGTAGCGAATGTTGGGATCGATCTTGAGGAGCTCGGCCAGGATGGTGGAATCGGCAGGAATTACGACGCGCCGGCCCGAGCGCTTCATGACGACCTCGAACGGCTTGTTCGAAGACGCGTCGCTCGTCTGTGCGGTCGATGCGGGAGCGCTGAATCGCTCTATGCGCAGCGAGATATCCCGCCTTTCGCTGCACAAGGTACCAAGCTCGTCGAGCATGGTGCTTGGGCCGCACGCGTAGACGAGGGTGCCGGCTTCCGCGCGGCTTATAATATCGGGAAGCTGAAGCGTTCCGTCACCCGGTGCGAGGGTCACATTCGCCTGCGGCAGTCGCCGCACCTCGTCGAGCAACCCCATCGATGCCAGGGAGCGGCCTGCGTAGTAGAGATGCCAGGAGGCGCCGTCGCGGACCGCCTCCGCCATCGGCAGGATCGGCGTGATCCCGATGCCACCGGCGATGAAAATGTAGCGTTGCGCCGTCTCGAGCGCGAAATTGTTGGCGGGCGCACTGGCTTTCAGGAGATTGCCCAACCGGAGGCTGGAATGAATCTCCCGCGATCCGCCACGCCCGCCCTCGACATCCTTTACGGCAATTTTGTACTGCGTTCCGTCTCTCCCTCCGCCGTACAGCGAATACTGTCGTGTACGGCCGGAGGGAAGGTGGAGCTGGATGTGCGCTCCCGGCTCCCCAAGATCAGGGAGATGACCTGATCGGCCTCACGGCGCAGGCCGTCTACACGTAGCTGGAGATCGAAATCGGACATTCTAAAATCGAGCTGCCGCGTTGAGAGGTTGACGGGTTGGAAGCGTTCGAGGAGACGGCCTATTCGGCCGCCTCGCTGGTGTGCACGTAGCCAAACCGCTCCTGGATCTTGTCGACGACGTCCATCACCGCGCGTCGGTAGTTGAGCGTCAGGATGTCGGCCGAGCAGGAGAACTCGCGCACCCGGCCGTCGAGCGGCACCTCTTTGGGCACGATCCTGCTGACGATGGGCGTGTCCTCGTTGAATACTATGGTCTCAAGCGCCAGGATGTCGTCCGCGGACCCATGCTTGAAGTCCGATGCCGTCGCGCTACCCCAGTAGATGATCGCGCTCTCAGAGCTGACGGGCGAGGGAAAGTCGACGAGATAGCGATGGCCGCCTTCGCCGTAGTCGTAGAGGATGGTGGCAATGCCCGGCGCATAGGCATGATAGTGCATCCACGAATCCCCCATTGAGGAGAACTCCGAGCCCGGGATGCTGGGGTAGTGGATCGTCGTCTGCAGCTCGCGACCGCGGCGATTGATCTGCATGGAATCTACGATGGGGCTGACGTTACCCATCGACCCGGCATGGACGAAGGCAAAGTGCGCCATGTCGTTGAAGTTCTCGGTTGCGGCCATGAAGCCGATCGGAACTGGAATCGGTTCGGCAGCGCGCCAGTCGAGCTTCAGGTTTTGAATCTCGGGAGGATCCGGGAGATCGAACATCGGCTCTTCCAGGCACGTCCAGACGTGCTCGAAGCGCTCGATCACGGGATAAGCTTTGATGGACGGTGCATTGGGAGGAAATTTTGCCGGATCGGGCAGCGCCGGAATGCCCGTGCATTTTCCCGTGCCGCCATCGAAGGTCCAGCCGTGATAGGGGCAACGCACGCCCGTATCGCAGACTTCTCCTATGGCAAGATCGCCGCCTCTATGGACGCAATAGCGATCCGTCACACGGGCTATTCCGTCTTTGTCACGAAATACGACCAAGTTGCGGTCAAGCAAAACCGCCGCTTTCGGTTTTGATATATCCTGACTACGAGCGACGACGAACCAACAGTGGTGGTACGCCTGATGAAGTGCGGCTTTGGAATAACGGCTCACGCTGAGGCCTCCCGATACCTTCATTGCAGCCAATAGGGCAGCGATTTTTGAAAGAGTCCGATTTGGAAATGACCGCGAAATACAGCCACTCCGAATTCGTCTTCTCTGCAAGTAAAGGTATGTCGACGCCGGGAGCCGAGCTTGGCATAATGCGCAACCGGGATGCGGTATATGACAAGTGCGTCGGCCGCTATCATTGCACTTTCACTGTGCGGGGCGCGGACGTCAGCGATATCCGCATCCTGCGATTCGATATCGCGTGCGGCATCGCGCGAGAGATCGGACTCGATCGGTGTGTCGGGCGAAGCCGGGGCTACGGAGAACGCGTCACCGCCAAGCGAGGGACAAGATGGCAACTCCAGCCTATCCGGTCGGCGTGCTGGTCATTCCAGGCGCGACAGAGCTCGACCTGACCCTGCACCTGGAGCTATTCCGGGTGGCCAACAGCCTCCTCAACAAGACGGTGTTCTGCGTCGACATCCTGACCGTGGACAACCAGGATGTTGCACTCGCGAATGGCCGCCTGGTTTCGCCAACCGGAACTCTCAATCCGATCACCGACTACGCGCTATCCATCGTGCTCTCGCACATCAACCCGACGCCGACACTCCTGTCGCCCATTCATGTGGCAGTCCGGAAGCTGGCAAAAGCATCGGCGCTCATCGCGGCGGCCGACCAGGCCCCCTTGCTCCTGGCGAGCGCCGGGCTGCTGAACGGCAAGGTTGCAACCTGCCACGTCGATCTATTGCTCGCGGCGCGCGAAAGCTATCCGGCGGTGGAGTTCGTCGACCGGCTCTGGGTCCGCAACGGAAACATCCTCACCTATCCCGGCCACCTTTCGACCGTCGATACCATGACGGAATATATCTGTGACATTCTCGGCGAAGAATTCGGAGAGGCACTTTCCGCGGAAATGATTTCCCCT
>JAFKKW010000212.1 GCA_017304275.1 Hyphomicrobiales bacterium
CGCGGCCGATTTCGGCACGGCGCCATGCGCCGCCTGCGCCCGCGCAAGGGCGGCCTCGATGTCGAGGACATACTGATTGGTCTGCGCGGACGCGAACACCGCCTCGACGGAGGCGTCAGGATCGTTGACCGCAAGCGTCTCGGACCAAACCGCCCCCGATGCGAACGCCGTCGCCGCGGCCGCGAGCCAGCCCGAGAGCAGCAGAAATCCAAGCTTGCCCGTGGTCGCCATTCCTATCCGGCCGTAACGCATGCGCAGGCCGCACCGTTAAGAGCCGGGCAGCGGCTGGCCGGCCAGGATCGCAGCCCCGGCGGGCGCCATCCTGCCGGCCTCATGGCCGACGCCGGGAACCTCGGCGAGGCGCCAATCGAACCGCGCGCCGAGTTGCGCCGCAACGCGCCGCGAGCGCTCGAAGTAGAAATGGCCGCGCGCATAGCGCGTCTTGCCCTGCGCGAGCGCATCAGGATCGTTTCTGAGACCGGCGTAGTTGACGTCCGACGTGCCGAGCAGCAGCGTGAAGTTGCAGGCAAAGCCCGCGCGCAGGATTTGCGCCGGGATCGGCGCGTCGCGAAGCCCGTACGGGTACTGATACTCGCTGTCCGGTAACATGTACCAACCAGGATTGGCCGACACCGCACGGTCGATCATGCGGCAGCCCGAGTGCAGAACATACCGCTGGATGAACTGCGATCCAGCGCCGTGTCCGAACATGCTGAACTTGCGGCGCGTGCTGCCGAGACTGGCGGCCGCCATGCGGAACGCCTGCTCTACGACATGGAAGCTCGTCTGCCCCCAAGCCTTGGGCTGCAGGCGCGGACTCATCACGTTACCCATGTTGTAGGTCCAGGGGCCCGGCCACTTCTCGGACGTGAATTCCGGCACCAGCAGCACCGCACCGTAGCGGTCCGCGAGCGGGGCCCAGGTATCGTAGTAGTCGAACGCCAGATGGCGATACGCATCACGACGCGTGCCGGGCATCACCACCCAGATGGGGCTTTGCGACGTGGCGGAAGAGGGGCGGTACGTGTACACAGTGACCGGCCCGCGCGGCACGTTCGCGACCTCGAAGACGCCGTGACCGACCGGCATTCTCTCTCCGCTTCCCGGATCGAAGTGCTGCTCCGTGGCACGCGCGGCAACGCAGCCCGCCGAGATCATGGCGATTGCGACCGCCACGCGAAGGATCGTCTTGACGAGCATGTGCGCAACTCCGACGCGGCGGACCGATTGGGCTGAGAGTGCGATGTTGTTCATGGTCATGACCTCCACCCTCAAAACTTGATCCGCGTGCCGGCGTAGCCGATCATGAGGTCGTTGAGCGGCACCGGACTGGGTCCGGTGACGCCCGTCGTCGTCCGGAACTGAACGCCTTCCGTGTCGAACGTGTAGTAGCGGAAGCCGGCGTAGACATCCATGCCCGCAACGTCGATGTCCTGGCAGATGGCCGCGCCGATCATCTGCAGCCTGCTGTCCGTGACCTCGCGCAGACCCGCCTCGCGCAGACCCGTGATGGCGTCATCCACCTGCGCGTACTCGCCGTAGATGGAGGTGTCGCCGAACGACCAGAAATCCCTGCGCAGGCCGAAAGCCGAGTACAGGTAGTCGATCGGCGGGCGGTTGGCGCCGACCGGCGTCACCAGCCCGACCGTGTTCTCTCCGAAAACCGCCTGCGACGACTCGTCGTCGCCGTGAAATTCGCGGTGAACGTAGGCGACGGTGCCGAACAGTCCGCTCGGAATATGCAGCAGGCTCGCCGAACCCTTGTACTCCTCTCGGTCGCGCCGGCTGTTGGCGCGGCCGTTCTCGCTCGTGTCGCGCAGATAGCCGGCACCGAACCGGAACTTCCAATCGCTATAGTTGATGCCGTACTCGGCCGCGAAGTCGTAGAAGTCGTCCTCGCCCCAGGCGGCAGCCAGATCCACGTTCCCCCATTGACTGGAAAAGCGCGGCGCATCGTAGCGGATGACGTTGCGGCGCAGCGTATCCACGCTGGCGCCGGCGGAGATATCGTTCAACGTCGTGGTGAAGGCGTTCTGGATGACGAGCGCGCCGTCACCCTGCTCGTATGCATCCGCACGCCGCAGGTAGAAATTTCCACCCATCGTCGCGATGTTGGCGGCGCCGGGCATGATCCCACCGACGTCCTTGAGAATGATGTTGTCGGTCGCCGGTGATGTGTGACCGACGGTCACGGTACCGTAGCTGTTGCTTCGGACCCACCAGGCGGAATGGCGGACCTCGGTCTGAAATTCGCCCGCCTGATCGAGCTGATCGACGTCGTTGGCCGCCTTGTCGTCGATGCCGAGCGAAAGATAATAGCCGGCGCCCCAGCCACGCGCGATCTTGACCGCGCCCTTGAACTCCAAGCGGCTGCGCGACGCAGTATTGTCAACGACGTAGATATCCTTGTCCGCCCCGTCATCCCACGCCAGGATCATTCGATTGATCCAGCCGGAGACGCTGAGCGACACGTTGCTGTTGCCTTTTCTGGCGGTCGTCTCTTCCAGGTCGGCGATCCGATCCTCGATCTCGTCGACCGTCGCGGGCGAGGTATCCGGTACGATCGGCGTCAGAGCTCCCTTCGACGGCGACGGCGGATCGAGCAGGAACGTCAGGCCGACGCTGCCGCCGTAGAAGAACACGTCGTCTTTCGCGCGCACGTCGCGATCGTCGAGGTTCGCTACGGATTCGAAGTGGGAGAGCGGCGTGCTGACGTTGTTCAGCCACAGCAACGATCCGGACGCAGTCAGGAAGACGTTGTCCGAGAGCCGGAACTCGAGCCGCGGGTTGATCTCCAGGCCCTGCGCAAAGACGTTGGCGCTGTTGGAGGTTTCGAAGCTTCTGAGATCCGGACGATTCTCCGACACGAACGTGCGATTGCGATCGACGAAGTTATTGTACAGCCCGCCCTTGATGCTGCCGCCGATACGGACGAAATCGCCCACCTCGAACATATGCTGCAGCCCGAGTTGCATGCCGAGCAGATAGTTGTCGGTGCGGATGCTGACGTGGTCGCGCTGGTTGTCCGTTCCGAGCCACGGCACGTCGTCGGCCTGATCCATGCTGGTCGACGAGAGCTGCTCCCCGAAGTAGATGCCCCGCGCACCGATCAGCAGGCCCGGGATGCCGAACGGTTTGACGATGTTGGCTTCGCCACCAAACAGCTTCGTTTCGTGGTGAACCGTGAGGCCGTAGATGTTGTTCGAGTTCACGGAGCTGAAACTCGAACCCGGCGCCTGATCGTAGATCAAATCGGTGTCGGCCGGATTCGCGCCTTCACCCATGTCCATCTTGGTCGCCTCGATCCCGATCGGATTGAGATAGAAGGCCGAGAACTCGAAGGGTTGGTCGAAGATCGTGCCCTGCAGCGTGCCGCGCAGTCCGGCCGTGTAATCCTCCCCACGCAGCTCCGAGGAATCGAACGGCGTGAACGGTACCGCCAGGTTGTTGCTGCCGCGCTTCGTGAACGGAACCTTGGCCAGATCCTCGCGGCGATAGATCAAGCCTTCGATGGTGAGGACGCTTTGCGTCTGCGCGGCGGAGATCAGAGGTCTGCCTTCGTCCTCGATATTTCCAGTTGCGGCGCTGTCGTCCTCGAAGCCGGCAGTCTCCCGCTCATCATCGCCGTCCGCGAAGGCCCCCGACGGAACGAGCACCAAAGCGAGAAGGAGGGCGACGCACCCGCCCGCAATCCGCAACAAGCCTCGTATGACATCGCGCTTGCGCTTTTGCTCCTGCACGCCAAAAACAATGCCCGTCATTTCCCGCCCCCAACGCATTTACGTCCGCGCTTATGCCCAGGAGGCCGCGCGGCCTTTGCGGGGAGATTGCCGAGAAACCCTCGGAAACAGGATACGAATTAACGGAAGAGTCCTTCAGCGATTCGAAAAGGTGCTAAAAATACAACGCAAATTCAGCAGCTTGCGGAAATGCGCCGCGTGCAGGCGTATCGCCAAATTCCCTCCGCCGTGTGGCCCCTGCGCCTCACGACACGACGCGCACGAACGAAATGAGCGGGCTTTTGGTTAATATCGCCGAGGCCTACAGTGGTTGCACAGACGAGAAATTATCAGGACTCGAATTTCTGAACTCCGCCAGCGTGCGCTGCACGCATTCGATCAAAACTTTAGCGTTGGGCGACAGCTTCTGGTCCGGGTGGTGGACGTACCCGAACGAGATCCAGCGCTCCGGTTCGAGCGGCCGGAAGGCCACCGCGTCGAGGTCGAGTCCCCGCGCGCTCAACCGGTCGAACACGGCGATGCCGGCGCCATCGCTGGCGAGCTGACACGCCATCAGGGAGGACCTTGTTTCGACGGCGTAGCGCCCGGTCTCGCCGCTTGAGCGCATGAAATCGTTCATCTGCTGGCGCCAGAGCTGGTCCTCCCAAAGGCCGACCAGATTTTCCCCGGCGAGATCCACCGCCGACACGCGCCGTCGGGACGTCAGCGGATGCGCTTTGCTCATCACGGCTTCGAGGCGCACCTTGAACATCGGATGATTTTTAAGCTCGACGAGAGCGTGCGTGACCGGTAGCGACGCAATCGCAAGGTCGAACCGCCGCAACCCGGCCAGGCTATCGAGATCGAAGCGCGACAGCACATCGACGACGCAGCGCAGCTTCGGATTTTCTCGCCGCAACAGCGCCACCGCCGGCGACACCAGCCCTTGCGCGATCCGCGGCGTGGTAATGATCTTGAGCTGCTTCTCGCTGGTCTGAATGTCCTTGGCAATGCGCGGGATCTCGCCCAGTCCCGCCAGAATATGGCGCGTTGCGACATAGAACGCCTCGCCGTTCTTCGTCACGCGCAGCGCCCGTCCCGACCGGTCGAACAGGAGAAGATCGAGCTCGTCCTCGAGCAGCGCGACGAGGCGGCTCACGGCCGGCTGGCTGAGACCGAGGGCGTTGGAGGCTGCCGTAAGCGACCCTCCTTCAACGATCAACTGGAAAGCGCGAAGCGCCTTGAGGTTCATTCCCGTCTACCCGATGCGGCGTGGCCGGGCGCCAACTTGATGCATTCGAGCTTCTACTCCAATAGGTTTCGCGGAACCCGCGCCGCACGCTTGCATTAACGTTGACCCGCCCGCGGAGACTACCAGGGGCCGGCACGACCTGACCCATGCAAAGAGCGGAACAGATCAGAGGCTCGATGCAAGAGTCGCGGCCTGTGTTCGCTTGCGCCGGCGAAAGAGGCTCCGCGACACGCAACGGCGAGTCTATACTGCAGAAAAAAATTATGCCTGGGGAGCTCGAAACCGATGTTGCAGACGGCGCCTGCAGGCAGCTCGCAGCCTGGAGCCGCGGCCAAGCGGCCGCTTTACGCACAGCTCTATGTGCAGGTTCTGACCGCAATCGTAATCGGCGTGCTCCTCGGACACTACTATCCCGAGATCGGCGTCCAGATGAAGCCGCTCGGCGATGGCTTCATCAAGCTGATCAAGATGATCATCGTGCCGGTCATTTTCTGCACGGTCGTGCATGGCATCGCATCGATGTCGAACCTGAGAGCCGTCGGCAGCACCGGCATCAAGGCCCTCATCTACTTCGAGCTCGTCACCACGCTCGCCCTCATCATCGGCCTGGCCGTCTCCAACATCATTCGCCCGGGTCACGGCATGAACGTCGACCCCAGCAAGCTCGATGCAGCCGCTGTTTCGGGCTACGTATCGAAGGCTGAAGGCCAAAGCACCGTCGAATTCCTTCTCGACATCATCCCGCGCACCGCCGTCGGCGCGTTCGCCGACGGCAACATCCTCCAAGTTCTACTCTTTGCTATTTTGTTCGCGTTCGCGCTTCAGGGCCTGGGCCAGCGCGGTAAGCTCGTGCTGGAGCTCGTGGATCAGACCTCGCACGTCTTCTTTGGCATTGTCGGCATCATCATGAAGGCGGCACCGATCGGCGCCTTCGGCGCCATGGCGTTCACGATCGGAAAATACGGCGTCGCGACGCTCGGATCGCTCGCCGCCCTCATGGGCACGTTCTATCTGACGTGCCTGATCTTCATCTTCTTCGTTCTGGGCCCCATCGCATGGGCCACCGGATTCAACATTTTCAAGTTCATCCGCTACATCAAGGATGAGCTGCTCATCGTCCTCGGCACGTCGTCCTCCGAATCCGTTCTGCCGAGGATGATCACGCGCATGAAGCGGCTGGGCTGCGAGGAGTCCGTCGTCGGGCTCGTCATCCCCACTGGCTACTCGTTCAACCTCGACGGCACCTGCATCTATCTGACGATGGCCACCTTGTTTCTGGCCCAGGCAACCAACGTCGACCTGTCGCTGACGCAGCAGCTCGGAATCCTCGGCATCCTTCTCCTGACATCGAAGGGTGCGGCCGGCGTGACAGGATCAGGATTTATCGTGCTTGCCGCCACGCTCGCCTCCACCGGCGCCATCGACGTCCACGCCATGGCGATCATACTCGGCATCGATCGCTTCATGTCGGAGGCGCGCGCACTCACCAACCTTGTCGGCAACGGCGTCGCGACCGTGGTCGTCGCCAAGCTCGAGGGCGCGCTCGACGAGGAGCGGATGCACGCCGAGCTGGATCGGCGCGTGATTTCGGAAGCGGCTGCGTGACGCCCTTCAGCCCGCGAGCACGGCGCCGCCACAGCGCAACCCGTTGACCTGCACATCGACCTCACCGAGGCCGACGCCGATCGATTTCAGCAGCGACGCCACCAGCGGATCGAGGGCAGAGACCACCGGCGACAGCAGCGACAGCACGAGGGCCTTGATGGCCGACACGTTGAGACCGAGCCCGAGAACGTTGACGTTGAGGTTTGCGGTCTGCAGCAGGCTCGAGACCAGCGACGACAGATGGTCATGGACTTTCGCCGTCTTGACCACATGCGCGTCGATGTCGCTTTGCGAGAAACGCAGCTCGGTCGCCGCGGCATTCGTCATCTGCGCGAAGGCGCTGGCCGAGACTGAGATCAACGGCGCCTGCACGACGGACGCGTTGGACACCGGCACACTTGTCCCGAACGACGAGAGACCGCCGGGCGCCACGTCGCCGATCCACGCCTTGACCACCGCCGGCTGCGCCTCGATCACCGCCTCGCGATTACCTCCTTGCACCGGCCCGCAGGTTAAACCGGCGAGCCGCGCCTCGGCGCCGGCGATCTCGACATAGAGGGGGAGACGCACGCGCACGCCCGCCAGCAGCCCCGTGCCTCCCACCTCCGCTACGAGCCGCAACCGGGTCTGCGCTGTGCGCACGGTTGCGCCTTGCTGGCCGATCGCAACCCAGCCCGAATGCTGCGCCGCCTCTCCGATCGCAAGATCCAGCCTGAGGCTGAGCAACCCGGGAATTGAGCCGTCCAGATTGACCGCGACCTGGTTCGCGCCGTTGGCTGCAACCGCGGCAGCCGACAGCAGTGACATCACGCTGACCTCCGCGGCGAGGCCCGCCTGCGGTTGACCGACCGCCGCATTGGCCAGCGGCCCGAGATCAACCAGCGTATTGAGCGGCACCGTCGCCGTCCCGGCGATCTGCGACGCCAGCGTTGCCGCCGCATGCGCAGCTTGCATGTCGCCTCCGGAGGTCGCCGCTTTGACGATTGCATCCAGCACATTATCGACGCGCACGTCGCTGTTCAGCAACGCGCTGTAAGTCCCTCCCGTGAGATCAATCTCCGCCGCGAGCGCGGACAGAAAGCTGTCCAGCGAGATCTGGGCATCGGCCAGCGCGTTGTAGTCCATCGCCGAAAGCGAGACCTTTCCTCCAAGCAGAGACCCGAGAAGCGTGTTGAGGAGCCCGTCCTTGGGCGAGGCCAGCCGGCTGCCGATCGAAAACGTGGCCTGCGCGTCCGCCGCCCCAAGCGCCGAAACGGAGATCTCGGGCTCTGCCATGAACGACTTCGCGAAATAGAGTTGCCCGCTCCGCGCCATGTCGAGGCGCACCGCATTGTAGGGCTCTCTGCCGGCCACGAACCGCAGGTCGGGAGCAACCGCCCCATCGCCCTCATAGCGTCCCTTGACCACGGAGAGCGCCCGCACGTCGCCCATTCCGTTGGCCGCAAGCGTCGCGCGCGCGGCCTCCTCCGCCCGGTCGAGATCGGCTGCCGCAGCCATCGCCGCCAGATCGGCGGCGCCCTGCGCGGTCCGCCGTTCGAGGTACAGCGAGCCCATGTCGATTGCGATCGCCGAAAGGCTGACGCAGACCATGAGAAAGAGCGCCATGACGATGGCGATCGCGCCGTCCTCGGCCGAAGCCGCACGCCTTGCCAGAGATGCTGTCGACATGTCGGCTCCTCAGTATCCGCCGCGCTTGATGATCGCGACACGCGCGATGGTCTTGTCCGGAAGCGGCACCAGTCCCGCGAGCGCCCAAATCGGCAGATCTTCCGAATCGAACGCGACCCGCACCGCGAATTGCGACGGATCCGATTCGAGCGCTTGCGCAGAGACCGAAAGCCGATTGGGACGCAGGAAGGGATAGCTCGCCCCGCTCGCGGCGACATGCTGGGTCGCAATCGCGCCGCGCTCCGCATCGCTGAGCCCGCTCACCGACGCGCGCGCCGCGTCGGCGGCGAGTTGCTGCACCGAATGCGCCGCGCCGAAATAGATGCCGTACGCAAGCAGGCCGCACAGGAAGAGCAGCGCCACAGGCAGGACCAGCGCGAACTCGACGGCCGCGCCACCGCGTTGCTCGCGCGCGAAGCCCGAAATGTTCCTGCCCGTACGCGCCATACCCGATCCTCTCGATGCGCTTTCGGGAGGAGCATAGGCGGGCCTCGTGAACGCGAGCGTAAAAACGACGGAGGTCCGCGCGCCTTTTCAGGAGACGCTTATTTTGATCCTAAAACACGATAAGCCGCACAATGAAGAACATCGATCGTCGAATATCCTGTGAAGGAACGAAATCGCGCGCGCGACGAGAGTAGGACTCGAACGGAGCAGCAGTCACGCGCAAGCGAAAGTCGTCAATTGAACCGCACGAGATATCGCTCGTTGCGCATGAAGCAATGCGCGACACGCCATTCGAGCGCATCCTCGTGGTCAGAAAAAATGACGCGATCGAGCCGCAGAACAGGCGTTCCCTCCGTCACACCGAGGTCTGCGGCATGCTGAGCGTTCGCCGAGGCGATGTCGACGCGCTCGTCCGCACGGCCCACCAGAATGGAGTTGAGCTGAGCCAGCGCCGAGAGACGATAGCTTCCGAAGTCTTCCGGCAAGCGCGTAAAAAATTTCGCCGGCAGCACGCAAACCTCGGTCATGAAGGTCTGGTCTGGATGCGTGCGCACGCGCTCGATGCGGATCACCTCATCGCCCCGTCGCAGACCGAGCCGGGCGATCTCCTCTGCTCCTCCGGGCTCGCGCGAGATCGAACGCCCATGTTTGACGCCGGAGATCCGCCGTCCCTCGGAGTTGTGAAACATGCAGAACGGAAAGATCGTCTCGGCGGAGGCATAGTCGTTGACGAACGTGCCGCGGCCCTGTCTGCGGGTCACGATGCGCTCGACCTCCATGAGATCGAGCGCCTTGCGGACGGTTCCGATGCTGATGCCGAGTTGCTGGGCGAGGTGCGTTTCATTGGGAAGGGTCGCCCCCGGCTTCCAATGACCCACCACGATCCTTTGCACCAATACGTCGCGCACTTGAAGGTAGAGCGGCCGCGCCGCAAGCCGAGTGTCCAAGTCTGCCATGCTATTCCCCCGAGGCTTGAGATGACCGAGGTCCACGAGAGGGTCGCAAGTTCGACGTGAGGCCATGGTGACGAACGACACGCCCCCGCTCGTTGCAAAAACTCTTAGGGGTGAGAAAACTATTATGCAACCATAAATTGTAATTCGGTTGTGCAATCCGTTATGCGGCTGGGGAAATTCCTCAATGCGTTGAAAGATAGCGATTGAAGGATATTAACTGGCGGAGGCGACGACATCACGTCGCCGCAGACCCCGCGAAAACGCCCTTCCGCGCCGATAAAACCAAGGCCAAGAGCATAACTTAAGGTTGTGATTACGTCAGAGGTAAGCGCTTGTGCGCGTCATAGGATGACGGCGTGAAAACCCGATGGGTCATCGCAAGGTCGCAGCGATCTCAGAAGCGCATGTAGAGGGACTGCACGCTGGTGAGCAGATCCTGGCCGATGTCCACGATCCCCGTTTGGCCAAGCAGCAGCGATGGGATCGACGTCGTCGATTGCTGGTTCTGCATATCGTAGAGAGCCGTGAACCGCGCAATGAACTTCTCGAGCTTCGCCGGATCCTTGAAATCGTCGAAGTTGATGCGCTTCTCGAGCAGGGCTGCGAGCATGTCCGTATCCATGTTCGCAACCGCGTCCGGAAGCGACAGCGCCGTCGTCACGAAGGCAAACAGCGCCTTGTCCGCAAGAATGGAATACCCAGACGTGAGGCTCGGCGCCTTGCGCTGGAAATAGAGAGCGAGGCGGACCCCCTCGTTCTGCTCTCCGGCATTCAGCTCCATCGTCTGGCGAAGGAAGAGGTCCTGCGTCTCGACAAGGGCGCCGGGATCCTGGACCGAGCCGAGGGTTGCGCGCTTCACGGAGCCGTCGGATGCAAAGTTGAAGGCGCTTGCGATCTCGCGGAATTTCTCGTTCCCGGACTTATTGACGAAGCTCGCAGCATCGGAAGCGTCGCTGACCAGTGCTTCCCGCAGCATTTTCAGGAACAGCGGACTTTTTTCCTTTTCGAAGCCGTAGGCCTTCTTCAGGAACGTGACCGCGCGCTGATCCGCGAGCAACTCGTCGACCGTCTCGACGGAGCCCACCACCGATTTGTAGTAGTCGATCTCGACCTGCCCGGCTTTTTTCTGGAAGTCGTATTCCCCGAGCGTCGCCTCGTACAGCGCCGTCGTTTTCGACAGTGCGGACGAATATTGCGCGACCAACTGTCCTTGTGGCTTTCCGTCGGCACCGAAATTGAACGCTGCCGCCATCGCCTTGAAGCGCGAATCGCGGGTCAGGTTGGCGTAGCTCGACGAGCTGTTGGGATCGCTGGTCAGCACCTTGCGGATCGTGGCCTTGGTCACGGAGTTCGCATCGACGCCGAACGCTGCCAGGATGTATTTGTAGGCTCGGGTATCCTTGAGCAGATCGTCGACATTCGAAACCAGGCCGATGAGCGTCTTGTAGTCGTCCGTGTTGCCCTGCTCGGTCGCGAGCTTCTCCGACTCGTAGTTCGCATAGTAGCGCGTGACGGTATCCTCACGCTGCTGCGCTGTTTGCGCAAGCACACCGGAATCGAGCGAGCCGTCGATATTGAAGTTGAACATCGCCGCAAGCTTTGCGTACGCCGGCTTCGTGTTCGCATAGCTGTCGGGATCGTCGAGATCGCTCGTCAGCATGTCGCGCACCATCTGCTTCGATACCGTTAGCGGATCGATGCCGGCCGCGATCACGGCATACTCGCGCAGGACGTCGTTGTTGACGAAATCATCGACCGACGTCAGGCCGGAGATCAGTCCCTCGTAGATGCCCGTATTGAAGGCGGCCGCCGAAGCGGAGCGCGCCGCGCCGTTGGCGTCGTAGTTGAGATAGATCGTTTGCAGCATCTGCGGCCCCGTCTGGGCCTGTCCCCCGGACGCGACGCTGCCGTCGGATTGGAACGAGAACGCAGCCGCCAGCTTTTGGTATTTGGCCAGGTTCGTCGAGGTGGCGACGCTCGAAAAATCGCCGCTGAGCACCTGCTTGATCGCAGTCTCCGATGCGATGCTGGCATCGATGCCGTACGCGGTCAGTGCGAATTTGAACAGGCGCGCATCGGAGACGAACTGGTCTGCCGACGTTATGGTCGCCATGCGCGCCTGGTAATAATCGACCTCCGTCGCAACCGCGAGCCCCTTGCGCAGGCGCTGCTCCGAGTAAAGGCCGACCACGTCAGCAAGGTCCGACTTGTCCTGCACGATGGTCGTGCCCGTCTGCACGGTGCCGTCGGACTTGAAATTGAAGGCGCGGGCGAATTGCAGATACTTCTGATCGGTCAGCTTGCGCACGAAGCTGTTCTGGTCCGTGACGTCGCTCTCCAGCACCTTGCGCATGAAGGCCTTGGCGTAGGTCATGTCCTCGAGCCCATAGGCCTTCATGGCATAGGCGTAGAGGCGCTGGTCCTTGAGGAAGTCGTCGACGGAGGTGACCTTGCCGATATTCTCCCGGTAATAGGTCTGCTCGCGCGCAACCTGGGCGTTGGCGAGCGTCCGCTGCACCGCCTTGGTGTAGTCGGCGGTGAACATACGGTAGGAGAGGAAGGTGGAAATCATCGCCGGCTCTCCGATCGCGATCAGCTCCAGTGCCGCCTGCGACCATCGCGACACGGGGAGCCGCGAATCACGCCGGCGACGCTTTCGCGTTTTACCGACAGGAGCTTATGTGAGCCTGCCGGCAAACCGGGCGAAGCAGCCGTTGCGCCAGGCCAACGCCCGCGCCAGAGCTGCCCTCGCGCAAGCCGCACGAACGCATTTCCGATCAGTCTAGGGCCGGATAGGTAACGGGAGCCTTAAGGAGCCGGGCAGGCAGCCTGCCGCCGCCTGCCCTTCAAGCTCACTTGCGGGCTTCGACCCCCGAAAAATGACCGTTCGCCGCCGCCGGGGGCGGCGATCCGGCTCCCACGATCAGGGAGAGGTTGTCGAGAAACTCGTCGACGCGCTTGCCGTTGAGCGAGGACAGGAGCTTCTCCTCGATGCGCCGCACGATCGGCGTCACGGTTTTGAACAGCCGCACGCCCTCCTCCGTGATCTTGACCTCGTAGGCGCGCGCGTCGTCCTTGTCGCGCTTACGCTGGATGATGCCCTTTTTCAGCATCCGCCGCACGATATCGGCCATCGTCGAGCGGTCGATTCCGGTTGCATCGACCAGCTTGCTCTGGCTGAGCCCCTCCGAATGGGCGAGCGCAAAGAGCACGGCGTACTGGCGTGCGGTGAGGTCGTACGTCGCCATTTCGGCTTGGTAGAGTTCCGTGACCACTTGCACCGCCCGATGGAAGAGATGCAGCGGCGACTGCCCGAGATCGGCGTCCGATGTGTTTCGCGTCATGACTGTAGTTACCCGTGCGTTTGCGCGCTCTGGTTGTTTTCAGGTGAGGAAACGACAGTTCGCGCCGAAGGCCGCACTCCGTTGCCAATCGTCAGTCGACTCCTCAGTGAGGAAACTGTATTAAATGCAAGGACAAGGGGATGCTCGCACCACACGGCTCCAGGTGTCGACTGAGGGGGAAATTCAGAAAAAAGCATGATTTTTTCGACTAAGGACGTTCACCCCCGGGAAAGGTTGAGTTACTGGATCGAAGTGGCCTCGCGAGGCTACGTCGAGCACGAGACGCGTCCTCTGGATCGGGCCTCGTTCGATGCCAGCGTCAGGATTTCGTCCCTGGCAGGGCTGGGGCTGTCGGCATTCGAGGCTGACGCGCATCAGGTCGATCCGGCCGGACGGGGCAGTGACGAGGACGGAGATCTGCTTCTGAGCGCGCTGCTCAGCGGCGAGATCTGCATCGGCCAGGACGGCCGCCAGGCCGTCATCAAGGGACCGGGACTCTACCTGGTCGACCCTGCCCGCCCCTTCGAGCTCGTGCTGCGGGAGCATTGCCGGCACGTCATCGTCAAAATCCCGCGTGCCATGCTCGAAGCCCGGATCGGCACCCCGGCCGACCTCACGGGCCGCGAGCACCATGCCGCAAGCGGCGTCGGTGCGCTGGCAATCGGCATGATCGCGCTTCTGCCGGAGCAGGCCGAGCTGCTGGGTTCCCTCGCGGGAATGAAGGTAGCCGAGCAATTGCTGGACCTGACCGCCTTGGCGCTCACGGCCGGTCGCGAGCACAAGACGGCCATCTCGTCCCCGCGCGCCACCACACTGCTTCGCCTGAAGGCGGCCGTGGAAAGGCTCCTCCTCGAACCCGAGCTCAAGCCGGAGCAGGTGGCAGCGGAGGCCGGCATTTCGGTGCGCTACGCCAACGCCCTCCTCGGCGAGGAGCACACCTCGCTCGAGCGCTACGTCGCGGAACGGCGGCTGGAGCGCTGCCGGGCCGCGTTCGACGACACCACCCAATCTCACCGCACCATCAGCGAGATTGCGTTCAGTTGGGGCTTTTCCGATCTGTCGCACTTCGGCCGCCGCTTCAAGGCGCGGTACGGCCTGACGCCGACGGACTATCGGCGCCGTGCCGCGGAGATTGCGACCGAAAACGCGAAAGGCCCGGCCGGGCCGCCCCGACGCCTCCACGCCGGCGAAATAGCCTGATCGCCGCGCGCCCTCATGCGCGCACCCCGTGTGACAACGTACGCCTGCCGTGCTTAGGTCGGCGCCGCCTTCCGCTTCCCAGCAAGACGCAGACATGTCGAAGAAAATCGCCGGCCCCGAGATCGAGCGGGTTGTTCAGCTTTTGGCACGCCTCCCCGGCCTTGGCCCGCGGTCCGCGCGTAAGGCGGCATTGGCGTTGCTGAAGAGACGCGAGGATCTGCTCGTGCCTCTGGCGGAAGCCCTCGGCGTCGCCGTCGAGACCATCGTCGAGTGCCCCGCATGCGGCAACCTCGACACCGTATCTCCCTGCACCATTTGTCGCGACGAC
>JAFKKW010000213.1 GCA_017304275.1 Hyphomicrobiales bacterium
TCTCGTCTGGGTGCTCGTCACCGGCGGCCTGCACATCGACGGGCTGGGCGACGTGGCCGACGCGCTCGGCGCTGCACACGGCGATCGCGAGCGCTTCATCACGGTCGCGCGCGATCCCCATCTCGGCAGCTTCGGCGCCATCGCCATAACGTTGCAGCTCATGGCCAAGCTTGTGCTGCTGGCCGCCTTGGCCGAGCGTGCGTCGTTTTACGAGCTGGTGGCTTGGCTCACCCTGGCAGCGGCCTGGGCGCGCTGGGCGACGCTCGTGTTGGGACGCACCGTGCCGCCGTTGACCGAAGGCTTGGGAAGCCGTCTCGCCGCCGGCATCGAGATGCGCACGACCGTTCTCGAAGGTGTTGCCCTGGCACTCGTGTCGCTGCTCGTCGCACCCGTGTTGCTGGCGGCGATCCCGATCGCGCTCGCTGTCGCGCTCTACTGGCGTCTTCGCCTCGGTGGCATGACCGGAGATTGCCACGGTGCGAGCATCGAAATAACGGAATCCCTTCTTCTGGTGGCACTCATCGCGGCATGAGGCGTTGTTTCGCAACCCTCGCGCCTATGCTAGCACCACAGGTCCGACCGCCCCCACGGTGACCCGATGACATGCGCACTGGCGTTTCTTGCACTCCTGATCGAGGCCGTCGCCGGCTATCCGCAGGCGCTCGTGACGCGCATCGGCCATCCGGTGACGTGGATCGGCGCATTGATCGCGCGTGCCGAGACCGCGTGGAACGAAGGCCATCTGTCGTTCGCGCGTGCCCGCCTGCGCGGCGTCCTTGCGCTCGCGACCGTGCTCCTCGTCACCGTGTCCGCTGCGTTTCTGATCGATCACGGCCTGGATCTCGCGCTGCCGGCGTTTGCTGCGCTGGCCGTCGAGGCCGTGCTCGCGAGCACGCTGCTCGCCGGCCGCAGCCTCGACGATCACGTCACGGATGTCGCCGAAGGCCTCGAGACCCGCGGCCTCAAGGGTGGGCGCCAGGCCGTCGCGCGCATCGTCGGCCGCGATCCCGAGACGTTGGACGAAGCCGGCGTCTCGCGCGCGGCTATCGAAAGCCTCGCCGAGAACTTCTCCGACGGCGTCGTCGCGCCGCTGTTCTGGATGATCGTCGGCGGCCTGCCCGGATGCGCGCTCTACAAGGCGATCAACACCGCCGACAGCATGATCGGACACAAGTCCGAGCGCTATCTCGCCTTCGGCTGGGCGGCGGCCAGGCTCGACGATCTCGTCAACCTGCCGGCCTCACGACTGTCCGCGCTTTGGCTCGTGGCGGCCGCGCGGTTCATGCCGGGTGCCGACTGGCGCAAGGCGGCCTTGAGCGCGCTGACCGACGCGCCACGCCACCGGTCGCCGAATGCGGGCTGGCCGGAAGCGGCCATGGCGGGTGCGCTGGGGCTCGCGCTCGCTGGTCCGCGCAGCTACGGCGGCAAGCGCGTTGACGATGCCTGGATGGGCGACGGCCGGCGCGAAGCCACCGCCGCCGATATCCACCGTGCGCTGCGCCTCTACCGCATCGCCTACCTTCTTCAGGCGGCGGCCGTCGGCGTGCTTGCCGTGGTCGCCGTCCTGGTTCTGATGTGATCGGCTGGCGTTTACACGACGCCGAGCGCGCGCATCGCCTCCGCGACGCGGATGAAGCCGGCGACGTTGGCGCCGAGCACGTAGTTGCCGGGCGAGCCGTATTCGTCGGCCATCTCCGCGCAGCGGTCGTGGATGCCGTGCATGATGGTCGCGAGACGCTGCTCGGTTGCCTCGAAGCTCCAGGAGTCGCGCGAGGCGTTCTGCTGCATCTCGAGTGCGCTCGTCGCGACGCCGCCCGCGTTGGCTGCCTTTCCGGGGCCGAACAGCACGCCGGCATCGAGGAACACGCGGACCGCCTCTGGCGTGCTCGGCATGTTGGCGCCTTCACCCACGGCGACGACGCCGTTCTTGACCAGCGTGCGCGCGTCCTGTCCGTTGAGCTCGTTCTGCGTCGCGGACGGCATGGCGATGTCGGCCGGCACGTCCCAGATGCGCCCGCCAGCGACGTAGGTCGCGCCCGCGCCCCGCGCGGCGGCATAGTCCGCGACGCGTCCGCGCTTCGTCTCCTTGATCTCCTTGAGCAGCTCGAGATCGATGCCCTTGCCCGTCTCTTCGACGACATATCCGTTCGAATCCGAGCAGGCGATGACGCGTCCGCCGAGCTGACGCATCTTCTCGATCGTGTAGATGGCGACGTTTCCGGCGCCCGAGACGAGCACCGTCTTGCCCTCGAGACTCTGTTTGCGCCGCTTGAGCATGCGCTCGACGAAATAGACCGCGCCATAGCCGGTCGCTTCCGTGCGCACGCGCGATCCGCCCCAGGTAAGCCCCTTGCCGGTCAGCACGCCGGACTCGTAGCGGTTCGTCATGCGCTTGTACTGGCCGAACATGTAGCCGATCTCGCGCTGCCCGACTCCGATATCGCCCGCCGGCACGTCCGTGTACTCGCCGAGGTGTCGTGCAAGCTCGGTCATGAACGACTGGCAGAAGCGCATGATCTCGCCGTCGGAGCGGCCCTTCGGATCGAAGTCGGAGCCGCCCTTGCCGCCGCCGATCGGCATGCCGGTGAGCGCGTTCTTGAAGATCTGCTCGAAGCCGAGAAACTTGATCGTGCCGAGCAGCACGGTCGGATGAAAGCGGATGCCGCCCTTGTACGGTCCGAGGGCCGAGTTGAACTGCACGCGGAAGCCGCGGTTGATCTGCACGCGGCCCTTGTCGTCGACCCACGGCACGCGGAAGATGATCTGTCGTTCCGGTTCGCAGATCCGCTCGATCAGCGCGCCCTCGGCGTAATGGGGATGCTTGGCGATGACGGCGCCGAGCGAGTCGAGGACCTCGCGCACGGCCTGATGAAATTCGTCCTCGCCTGGATTGCGGCGCAGCACGTCCGCGTAGATAGGCTCGAGTTTTTCGTCCAGCATTTCGGCAGTCTTCCCCCGGTCTCGTTCGTCAGGACAAAAAGGCGGGGCAAGCCCGTCTCTTGCGACCCCGGGCTAAGCCGGGCGTCGGGCGGGGTGGTGTAACCGGAAAAACGGGGAAAGTGCATAAAAAAGCATCATACCGCCTAAAAATCGATCAGACGTCAGAGCGGCGGCGACGGGGGCGTTTGCGAGCGCGCGAGCCCGAGCAGCGCCTCGCAGTCGATGTGCGCCGCGAGATGGTCGGCAAGCCGGTCGAGCGTCGCCTCGAGATCGTGCGCGTAGTCGAGCCGGGAGCCCGCCGCCCCGATCCTCTCGAGCCACGCCGCGCGCTGCGCCTCGTGCGCGAACAGGCCATGCACGTAGCAACCCGCGATCCGTCCGTCGGCGCTCACGGCCCCGTCCGGCCGGCCGCCCGCAATGGCGAGCAGCGGACGATCCGTACCCGGGCCGATGCTTTCCCCGACATGCATCTCGTAACCCGCGAACGGCGTCCCCGTGCCCCAGGACGAGCCTTGCACCTCGCAAAGGGCCTTCGCGCCGCGCAAGGTCGTGGCGACGTCGAGGTATCCGAGGCCTGCCACGGTCTGCGCCGGGCCTTCGATGCCCTCCGGATCGCTGACGGATCGACCGAGCATCTGGTAGCCGCCGCAGACGCCCAGCACATGCCCGCCGCGGCGGATGTGGGCCGCGAGGTCGATGTCCCAACCGGCGGCGCGGAGCGCGCCAAGGTCCGCGATCGTCGACTTGGAGCCCGGCAGGATGACGAGCTGCGCTGCGGCGGGCAGCACGGCGCCGGGATGCACGAACACGATCTCGACCGACTCATCGAGCCGCAGCGGATCGAAATCGTCGAAGTTGGAGATATGTGGATAGGCGAGCACGGCAATGAGCGGCTTGTCGGTCTTGCGCGGGCCGGCTGCGTAGCCGTCGAGCGCGAGCGCGTCTTCCGCCGGCAGCCTCCGCGCGTCGGCGAAATAGGAAACCAGTCCGAGCGGTGTCCATCCGGTTCGCGCGGCGATGGCGCTCATGCCGTCGTCGAACAGCTTCGCATCGCCGCGGAACTTGTTGACGAGGAACCCTTCGATCATCGCCGCGTCCTCGAGCGGCAGCACGGCCCTGGTCCCGACGAGGCTCGCGATCACGCCGCCGCGGTCGATGTCGCCGATCAGCACCACCGGAACGCCCGCCGCGCGCGCAAAGCCCAGGTTTGCGATATCGCCGCCGCGCAGGTTGACCTCCGCCACCGAGCCCGCCCCCTCGACGAGCACCAGGTCCGCCTCCTCCGAAAGAAGACGGAAGCTTGCCAGTACGGGCGCCATCAGCGTCGGCCTCATGGCGAGGAACGCCGCCGATTCCACGCAGCCGACGATCTTCCCATGTACGACGACCTGCGCCCCGGTGTCGCTCTGCGGCTTGAGCAGAACCGGATTCATATGCACGGTCGGGGCCACCATCGCCGCCCGCGCCTGCAACGCTTGTGCGCGTCCGATCTCGCCGCCGTCCGCGGTCACGGCGGCATTGTTGCTCATGTTCTGCGGCTTGAACGGACGCACCCGAAGCCCGTGTCGCGTGAACAGGCGGGCTAGCCCGGCGACGATCAGCGACTTGCCGACGTCCGACCCCGTGCCCGCCAGCATGATCGCGCGCGCCGTCATGATCCGGGTTGCTTGAGGGTGAGCGGAAGCCCAGCCGCCATGAGCACTACGGTGTCCGCGATGGCTGCCACCGCCGCATTGAGCCGTCCTTGCTCGTCGCGGAACGCGCGCGCCAGCGCATTGTCCGGCACGATGCCGAGCCCCACCTCGTTCGAGACGACCACGATCGGCCCCCTCGCTACCTCGAGCGCCGCTAGAAGAGCGGCGCGGTCGGCCTCGACGTCGCGCGCCGCGAGCATGACGTTGCTGAGCCAGAGCGTGAGGCAGTCGACCAGCATCGCCTGTGCATCGCCCATGCCGGCGCGGATCGCATCGGCCAGCGCCAGCGGCACTTCGCGCGTGCTCCACCCCGGCCCCCGGCGTGCGGCATGATGCGCGATACGCGCGGCCATCTCGGCGTCCCGCGCTTCGCCTGTCGCCACATACACCCATGGGCCGGGCTGCGCCGTGACGAGCCCCTCCGCAAACCGGCTCTTTCCCGAGCGTGCGCCGCCGAGAACGAAGGTGAGACGGGGCAGAGACGTGGTCATGAGCGGGCCCTGGCGCGAAAAACCGCCTTTGTTTGACAGGACTTGTACGCAAAGGCTATCTCAATCCGTACCGGCCCGCTGCGCGGGCCATCCTGACCTCACAGCATCGCCAAGCCCTTGACCGCTTCGCCCGAAACACCTGGCAGCGAGCCCGCTGCCGCCGCGACGATTTTCGTGTGCACCACCTGCCGGCGCAAGCGCGCCGACGTGCCGGAAGGCTACGATCTGCCCGGCAAGGACCTTGCACGCATCCTCGCGAGCGAGGTGGCGCGCCGCGGCCTGACCGAGCTGACCGTGACGCCCGTCGAGTGCCTTGCCGTTTGCCGGCGGCCCTGTACGGTGGCGTTCGCGGGCCCCGCCAAATGGACCCATCTCGTCGGCGACCTCGACGCGGAAGCCCACGTCGGCGACATCGTGACGGCGGCGCTCGCGTTCGCACGGGCGCCTGACGGTATCGTGCCGTGGGCCGAGCGGCCGCAATCGATCCGCAACGGCGGACTGGCCCGCGTACCGCCGCTCGGGTTCAAGCCCTAGGTCATGACCGGACCGATGCTCCAGCACGCCAAGCGATCGTGAAACGTCCATGAATTTTCCACCCGACATCTTTCCGCCGTTCCCGGACATGGCACCGGGCGAGGTCTGGCTGGTCGGGGCAGGGCCGGGCGATCCGCGCCTGCTGACCGTCATGGCGATTCACGCGCTGCGCTCCGCCGACAGCATCATTCACGATGCGCTGGTCGATAAGCGCATCCTGCGGCTCGCGCGCGACGGCGCGGAGATCCACTTCGCGGGCAAGCGCGGCGGCCGCCCGTCTCCGCAGCAGCGCGACATCAACGAGCGGATCGTCGCCGAGGCGAAAAAAGGCCGTCGCGTGCTCCGGCTGAAGGGGGGAGACCCGTTCGTGTTCGGCCGCGGCGGCGAGGAGGCGCACGCGCTCGTGCGCGAGGGCATCCCGTTCCGCATCGTGCCCGGTCTCACATCCGGGCTCGCCGCGCCCGCGCTCGCCGGCATCCCCGCGACCACGCGCGAGACGAACCACGCCGTCATCCTCGCCGCCGGCCACCGCGCCGAGGGCGACAACGCGGCCCGCGCCTGGGAGGCGCTCGCCGCCACCGGCCAGCCGATCATCCTCTACATGGCGCTCGCGCAGCTCGACGAGATCGTGGCGGCCTTCCTGCGCGGCGGTCTGAGCCCCGGAACGCCCGCAGCCATCATCTCGCACGCAACTGCCACGGACGAGCGCATTGTCGAGACACGCCTCTCGGATCTGGTACGCGATGCGAGATCGAACGCCGTCGAAGGGCCGGCCGTCATCGTCGTCGGCGCCATCGCCGGACTGCGAGCCGTGCTCGCCTCAGGCATGGTGAAGCCGTGAGTGCGCCCGGCATCGTCATCGCGGCACCGGCGTCGGGGTCCGGCAAGACGACGGTGACGCTGGGCCTCATCCGCGCGCTCGCACGGCGCGGATACGCTGTGCAACCATTCAAGTGCGGCCCCGATTACATCGATCCCGCCTTCCACACGGCCGCTGCCGGTCGCGCCTCGCACAACCTCGATACGTGGGCCATGCGCCGCACCGTCATCGATGCCGTCATACAGCGGGAAAGCAAGGATGCCGCCATCGTCATCGCCGAGGGCGTCATGGGAGTGTTCGACGGCGTGGCGGAGCCCGGTCGGGCCGGCCACGCCTCGACCGCCGAACTCGCCGCGTTGACCGGATGGCCGATCGTGCTGGTGCTTGACGTATCGGCCCAAGCGGAAACGGCGGCAGCGGTAACGCTCGGCTGTGCGCGTTATCGGTCTGATGTCGAGATCGCGGGTGTCATTCTGAACCGCGTCGCGGGAGACGCCCACGCACGCATGATCACGCCCGCGCTTGCCAAGATCGGGATCGCGTGCTTCGGCGCGCTACCGCGCCGCGACGACCTCGCCTTGCCCGAACGTCATCTGGGGCTGGTGCAGGCGGCCGAGACGACGGACCTCGACGCACGCCTCGACCGCATCGCCGGCGCGGTCGCGGATGCCGTCGACCTCGATGCTATCCTCGCCGTCGCGCGTCCGGCGCGGACGTCGCATGTCGAAACCCGCGCGCCGCTTCCCCCACCGGGACAACGCATCGCGCTTGCGCAGGACGCCGCCTTCGCCTTCACCTATCCGCATATCGTTGCCGGTTGGCGTCACGCCGGCGCCGACGTGGTTCCCTTCTCGCCGCTGGCCGATGAGGCCCCCGATCCGGGTGCAGACGCCGTATGGCTGCCCGGCGGCTATCCGGAGTTGCACGCAGGCCGCTTGGCCGCGGCAAGCCGTTTTCACGACGGCCTCAAGACGCTTGCCGCGAAAGGATGCGTAGTTCACGGCGAGTGCGGCGGCTACATGGTGCTCGGCGCCGGCCTCGAGGATGCGGACGGCGTGCGCCATGCCATGACGGGCCTGCTCGGCGTCGAGACCTCGTTCGCGAAGCCACGGATGACACTGGGTTACCGCCGCGCGCGTCTATTGGCGGCGTCTGCCCTCGGTCCGCCCGGCACCGAAATCAAGGGGCATGAATTCCATTTCGCGACCGTCACTGCCCATGCCGAAGAGCCGCTGTTGGCCGCCGCGGAGGCGAGCGGCGCTGCGGTCGCGGAGTGCGGCGCGCGGCGCGGCATGGTGACCGGGACCTTCCTCCATGTCATCGACAGGGCAGCGTGATGCACGAGAGCGCAGCCACTCCGCCAAGGTTCGGCCCAGAGTTCGTCGCTGCCTTCCGCGATCTTGTGCTCTGGCGTCGCGACGTGCGCCGCTTCCGCACCGATCCGGTTCCCGAGCCGCGCATCGCGCGTCTGATCGATCTCGCCTGCCATGCGCCGTCCGTCGGCAACTGCCAGCCTTGGCGGTTCGTGCTCGTCGATGATCCGGCGCGGCGCGACGCGGTCCGCGCCTCCTTCCGCCGTGCGAACCAGTCAGCTCTCGAAGGCTACGACGGCGAGGCGCGCGCGCTTTATGCGCGGCTGAAGCTCGAGGGGCTCGAAGCAGCCCCCGTCCAGCTCGCCGTTCTTGCCGACGAGGCCACGGAGCGGGGTGCCGGGCTCGGTCGCCGGACCATGCCCGAGACGCTACGCTACTCCGTGGTGGGTGCCGTCCACACGCTCTGGCTCGCCGCGCGCGCCGAGGGCCTCGGTGTCGGCTGGGTCTCGATCCTCGAACCCGACGTGGTGACGAAGGCCCTGGATGTGCCGCCCGACTGGGCGCTGGTCGCCTATCTGTGCCTCGGCTGGCCGGTGGAGGAACACCTCGACCCGGAGCTCGAGCGCGCCGGATGGCAGGCGCGCGCGACGCCGGAGGGTCTGGTCCTGCGGCGCTGACCCGGCGCGACGCGTCGCGGCCTTGTCTGCGGCCGCCGTCGGAGGTATGCAACGGACAAGCTCTACCGAGAACAGAGGTCGCCCGTGACAGCGCGCATCTTCAAGCCGGCCAAGACCGCCATGCAGTCGGGCCTGGCCCGCACCAAGGAGTGGCAGCTCGAGTTCGAGGCTGCGACGCCACGCCAGATCGACCCGCTGATGGGCTGGACCAGCTCGGCGGATACGCGCACGCAGCTTCGCCTTGAGTTCGATACCAAGGAGGAGGCCATCGCCTACGCGGAGCGTAACGGCATCCCCTATCGGCTGGACGAGCCCAAGCCGCGCGGTCTGGTGCGCAAATCCTACGCCGACAATTTCAAGTTCGGCCGCATCGGCACCTGGACCCACTAAGGCGGATATTTCCGCAGCATTTTCAGAGAATTGGAATTTTTGACGTTGCGTGCCGAACCGTGTAACGAACCGGCGAAGCGCCCGTAGCTCAGTTGGATAGAGCACTCGCCTTCTAAGCGAGTGGCCGCTGGTTCGAATCCAGCCGGGCGCGCCACTCTCGAACAAAAGAGAGAACTCCGGGCGAAACTCTATCCAGGCCCTGTGCTGCGGCCCTGGCCAGGACGGCCTTGGAGCCCGTAATCCGGATCTCCTCGTCCTTGACGCTGACCTCCCGCATGGCCAGCCGAGCACAAGCCTGCCGTAGCTCTGGCGGACCGTTGTGGAGCTGATCCCGTAGCAAGGTCGCAAACTTCATGATCTTATCCGGGGTGATGGCCGGCGCGCCGCTGGTGATCCGCTTCTGCAGTTCGGCGATGTCCTGGGCCAACTCGTCACGTTGGACCTTGAGGCCGACAAGGCGTTCCTTGAGGTTCGTGTCCTCCGCCTCCATCAAGCCCTTTTCCACGAGGCCGAGGAGACGGACAATGGCCGCCTCGGCGTCCTTGTGGGCTTGGCGCATCCGGCTCAGCCGGTCCTTGTTCTCGTCCACCTGTGTTGCGGCAGATTTCAGATAGTTCGTCAGGAGTACATGCAGTTGGTCGGGGTCAAGAACTTGGCTCGTGACCTCGTCGACCACGATCTGATCGAGGCGGTCCATGCGGATGCGCAGTCCGTGGCAGGCGGTAGCCCCCTCCCGCAACTTCCGACTGCAGCAGTAGTAGCGGTACAGGCCGCCCTTGCCCGTGTTCTGGATGAGGGCCGCTCCGCAGTACCCGCAGCGAGCAACGCCGGCCAGCAGTGTGGGACCATTGACCACGCGCGGCGGAACCCGTTTCGGGTTGCGGCTCTGCAGAAGTGCCTGGACGGCTGTAAAGATCTGCTCGTCGATGATCGGGGGAACCAGCAGCTCGACCCACTGTGAGGGCGGACGCGGTTTGCCGTTGCGGCTATCCCGACGATTGAAGTAGTGCAGGCCGTGATAGGTGCTCGACGTCAATAGGTCGTAGACGCCCCCGGTCGAAAAGCGCCGCCCCCGTCGTGTGATGCCGCGCTCATTGAAATACGACGCAATCGCCTTGATACCCATGGGACGGCCGTCCGTGCCGACCGCGAGAGCAAACATCTTGCGGACAATGCGGGCTTCTTCCTCGTTGATGACAAGGACCTTCTTGTCCTTGTTGCCGCGTCGCTCCTTGGTCTCGACGGAATAGCCGAACGGAGGTCGTGAGCCGTTCCAAAAGCCCTGTCGAGTATTCTCCATCATGGCCCTATGAACGTGCTTGGCATTCTCGCGGGACTGATGCTCGTCGAAGATGTTCAAAATTTTGCGGACGATCTCGCCGCTCGTGTCCGTGCCGATGTCCTGCGTGATGGAGACTAATTCCACGCCGGCCTTACGAAGCTGGCGCACGTACAGCTCTGAGTGCAGGGAGTCGCGGCTGAACCGACTCAAAGAATGAACGACCACGAAGTCGAACGGTTTGTCGATGCGCGTGGCCTTGAAGATCAGTTCCTGAAACGCCGGGCGATCGTCATCGAGGGCGGATGCGCCGGGCTCAGAAAACACCTCGACGACCTGCCATCCGCGCGCATCGCAATAGGCCCGGCACTGGGCGATCTGGTCAGGGAGTGATAGATCGCGCTCAGCCTGCCGAACGGTCGAAACGCGCACATAGATGGCAGCCCGGATCGTCATGTACTCTCACTCAGGTCTTCTCGTCGCCAAAGAGGATAGCGTTGATCTCGGGTCCAAGATACGCCCGCAATAGCGCAACCCATTCATTGGTATTCGGCAAGGTCTTCGGCAGATCGCAGTATACGATGTAGCCGTCGTGCGTGATCTGCGCCCCATCATCGGTGGGCGCAGCCGGAGACGAAGGATCTGCAGAGGGCAGGTCCTCGTCGGCGGGCGCGTTGCCGGTATGTCGAAGCGGGTGATCCACCCTCCAGCTTTTAGGAGGTGTTGCTCCTGACAACCAGATTCGAGTTCGCGTCCGGTATCGTTTGCGGTCCACCCCGCACGACTACGGATCGCCACCAGAAGGACAATATCAATTTGTTTCAGAGTGTTATGGCCGGACAGGCTGGAGGGCAATGGCTCACGAAGCAGCTGTCGGATGCCTTCCGTACAATTTGCAATTAATTGCACTGACTTTCTCAACCCTCTGTTAACCCTCTGAGCACCCCTTCCCAACGGCCCAACGCCGAGAAGCTGGCCGCTTGATTGTAGAACCTCTGACTGGCGGCAAGCGTGGCGTGTCCCAGGACGTCCTTGGTGATGTTGACGTGTTCAGGATCGAGGAGCGCGATGTCGGTAGCAGCGCAGTCGCGAAACAAATGAGGTGACACCGGCCGTCCGAGATGACGTTGAGCGGTGGTGGTGATGATGACCGTCACACTGGTCGGTCGGAGCGCATGTCCGCCCTTACGTCCAATCCAGAGCCAACCTTGATCGTCTTGAAGGGGCTTGGCTGGAAGAACCGGACGAACCTCGTGGAGGTACAGGTCGAGAGGCTCTGTCAGCCAGTCCGGATACGGGAAGGTGATGACGTTCTGCTTCTTGGTCTCCTTCCGAGTAAACGTCGCCTCGTATCCGTTGTCGCGGCGGCGTAAGTTGTGACCAACGCGCAACGCAGAGAAATTGCGCAAACGCACCGGCCGAGCGATCAGCGCCGCGATCATCAATCCGTCGCGGTAGAGTTGCGCCCCGTCGGCCTTTCCCTGCGCTAACTGATCAAGTCCGGTCTCCATCAAGCGAACCCCAAGCTCGCTCAGTTCCCCAGTGGTAGCCATCCGAGGCAGCTTCGGACGCGATGGCGTGGCAGAGTTCGTTAGACGGTGCGCGAGTTCGGTTAGCCAGGGAAGCCCTTCGGGCGGATGCGTTGCGCGAACCATATAGGCGATGCCCCGGATCACCGTTGCCACGGTTGTCTCCGCGCGCCCTGGCGCATAGGCGTCAAGAAACTGCTCGATCAGCAGGGCATCGACACGGTCAATCGGCAATGCATTTGGTTGGAGAGAGCCGATGTGGCCCAACCAGGAGAGGTACGTCCCATAGCCGCGCTCGACGGAACGGATGGTCGCCGGGCGCCAGTGGGCGGCGAAGCCACCTCGCGCCAGCGGTCCGGCAGTCGCTCGTGCGGCGAGCCAAGCCGCTCGCTCGCACAGCGACCAGTCGCCGAGTTTCAGAGAAGACAGCGCGAGATGCTCCGTCATAGCATGACCTCGCGCTCACGTTCCGCGGCCCGAGCGAGCACGTTCTGACCACCGCCGTAAGTCCGTTGGCGATCCCGATATGCTGAGACGACCATATCATAACGTTTGAGTGCAGCTCTGGTATTGGCCCCGGAATAAAACTTGACCGTCGTGGCGACATCCTTATGGCCGAGCATCTGCCGCACGGACTCAAAGTCCCCGGGATTTGCTTCCAGATAGGCAAACGCCGCTAGGTGCCGCATCAAGTGTGGGTTCACAGAGAGCCCAATCTCGCGCTTGATGAACCCTGAGAATTGGCTACCAAGCGCGTGCGATCCTTTCTCAGTTCCGTTCTGACTGACGAAGAGTTTCGATGTCGCGGTTGTAAGCAGGACGGGACGAAACACCTCCACGTATCGAGCCAGGAGCGTGCTCACTTCATCGTTGAAGCGCCCGTCTATAGCCACGCCGTTCTTGACTTCCCGCGGTTCGAAATGGACCTGCCACTCACCCGATCCACCAATAGGCCGCTTGAAATGCTTGTTGAGATCGAGGGCCGCAGCATTCTTGATGCGGACCGGCAAGTACAGCAGGATCGCGAGCAGGGCGGCAATCTGATATTCTTGTGCCTGACGCACAGTTGGTTTTGTCACCTTCGCGAGCCTATGCTCAACGTGGAAGGGAAGATTGATCAACGCCCGCAGGGCATCCGGCGTGAACTGGGACAGTCGCTCGATGTTGCGCTCGCACATGCCCTCAGGTCGATGTCTGACGAGGTCGGCCAGCCGCTTAAGTTCGACGGCATCCTTGGCGGGGACTTCGACGTAGCGTGCGATATTGATGAGCGCCGTAATCATCGCGCTCAAGCCTGGCGTGCTCCTGTCGTCGAGTTCGCGTCCTCCGAGACGCAGATTTAGACCCCGCTCCACCAGGACCGCATCGAGACACGCGCCTAGCGACGTGAACTGCTCTGCCGGGACGCCGTCCTGGACGAGCACCGAGAGATACCAGCGCAGGTTATTTACATAGTTCCGAGCCGTAATGGGCTTGATCGCGCGACGCTTCCCTTGTGCGAAGAAGTTGGTCTTGACCGCGGCAGCCTTGTACGCCTCGATCTCAACGAGCAGGCTCGGCGGAAAGGCGTCCCACTGTTGGCCCCGCCATCCCGCCGGCTCAGCATTTGGGATCACGGGATAGGGAGACCCAGGAATAGAAGCTACGGTACGGTTCCATGCCCGGCGCGGGACATGCGCCCGTTCGCGGGGGTTCCTTTGAATGGTCTCCTGCTCGAGGTGCTCCAAGAACCGACCAAAGACGACGGCACCGACCTCAGACGGCGCGATCCCAAGCGCCGAGCACCATCCCGCGAACGGATGCAGTTCATCACGGTCGCGTCGCGCGAGCGGTGCCAGCAGAGCTTCCCATGTCTCATCTAGCTTGCGGTTCTTTCGCCGGCGACGGACCTTGACCCCGGCGATCTTCATGGCGCTTGTGACAAGGCTCAGAACATTGGCCCATCTCTGCTTGCTCAGGCCAGCGAGTTGCCAACTCGCTCTGTCGATCAGCGCCCGTATCACCTGCGGATCGGCAATGATCTCCGAAGGGTGTTTCCCGCAGACCTTTGCGAAGCTACGCAGAGCAGAAGTGCGCTCAGCTCTTTGCGATGGGCTGAGCCTCTCGTCGCTCGAAACGAAATCTATGAGGCCCTGAAGCGTCAGGGTTTTGGTGCTCGGTGGTGCCATAGTGAGTACTCCTTCTTGACACGAACTGACTGGTGAGACTGGTGATGACTGGCGACATTTTTAGTGAAAATGTCGGTGGTGATTTTTGTTGAAGAGTGGGCACGGGTGTTTCACGAGAAGCGAGCTGCGCGCGCTTACGGCGTGTCACGAGGTTGCTCGCGATGACTCCTGTTCCGGAACTCGAAGAGTTCGACGTCTTCGATCGCAATGCGGACAGACCGGCCAAATCGATGGACCTTCAGATCTCCATCGGCGATGATCCGATGGATCTGGCGCGCGGAGATCTGCCAGCGGGTCGCGAGTTGCTTGACGGTCAAGAATCGCGTGCCGTCGGGGTCATTGGGCTCGCGGGTGCGGCGTGTCATTGATGCTCTCTCCTCTCTCTGTGCGCCGCCTGAAGACGAGCAGGACAAGGAGGAGACCGGCAGGTGTGTTCCGCCGTGGTGATCGCCCTCTTGCCTCGCCGAAGCGGCGCGAGCGATCACCGATATTGGACATCGGGAGTCCGTTGGGAACAAGAAACTGGGGGGCCGGTTCGCTGGCGGCCCACCCCGAACGACAAGGTTTCACGCCCGGTTCATCTCCGAACCAAAAGCGAAGAACCCCATTGACAAGGGCGTTTTAGATGATCTCTCTCAAATCGAATTGAGACCGAAGATTCGACAAGCCTACGCCTGTAG
>JAFKKW010000024.1 GCA_017304275.1 Hyphomicrobiales bacterium
CATGATGTTGGGGCGCACCTTGTCCCTGCAGGCCGGTCAGCCAGTCGGCCGGCGACTGCGCCTTGGCCACGCCCGCTGGACCGGCCGCGATCAGCGCCAGCAGGAGAACCCCGAACCGGGCCAGACGGCGCATTCTGGATGTGTCAGCCATGCTCATGGAGTGAGAGTTGCGCGATTGCATGAGAGTCGTCGAGCCGATGGGATGTCGCCGCCAGAGTGCTTCCGGAAAAGTGGGAACCGGTTTTCCGATAAGAAGCACGCCCAAACAAAGACCTAGAGCCGTTCCCCGATTCCAACAAACCGGAATGGCTCAACGGCTCTAGGTCATGCCCCAGACCATGGTCGAAGTGTGGCACGCGCCGCCGCGCCACGCCGTGCAGCTGCGAAATCAAGGACGTCCTACCGAAAGTTGCCGCCGCTCGCCCGATTTCAGGTCGAACGCCTGCTCCGAGCGGGCATCCGCGCCATCGCCCAGCAGCACGTAGCGGCCCGGCGCCAGCCGGATGGCGCTGGCCCGCCGGCCCGAGTGCACGACCGTCCGCCCGTTGCTGTCGGTGATGCGCCAACGGTCGCCCGCTCCCGCATCGACGGACACCTCGCCCTGCTCAAGCTTGAGTTGCACGCTGCCACCCCGGCCGCTCGCGAGATCGATGACGCCGAGCGACTTGACGTTGAGCCCCATCACCTCCGCTTCGACCCGATAGCGGGCGGGCGGCCACTGGAATGTGGCGGTGGCCCCGTGTGCACGCGCGAACGCACGCGACTGTCCGTCCTCGCTCAGAACACGGATCACGATCGGCTGCTCCGCGCCGTCGCCGGCAGGCGCCTCCGCGCTCGTCACGTTCACGGTGATGGAGACGAGGTTGAGCGTCACAACATGCGCCACCGTCGCGCCGCTGCCGAGCGCGATGCGGTCGTGCTGTTCGGCCTCGCCCGAGCGCGCGGTCACATAGTAGGTTCCCGCCGGCAGCGTGAAGGCGGCGCGCGGATCGGCCGAGCGCGCCACCTCGCGCCGGCCCTGCGGCGAGTCGGGATCGTCCTCCTCGATCGTGTAGATCACGTCCTTGAGCGCCTCGCCGGTCGCCGCCGAGACGGCGCTGAGCTCGAGCCGCCCGGTGCCGAGCACGGGACTGATGTCGATGCCCGCACCTGCCGTCAGCGTCACCTCCGTCGTCCGGCTCGCAAGCCCGTCCTCGACGCGCACCGCATAGCTCCCGGCCGGAAGCACGAGCTGCGTTGCGCCGTCACGCCCGATCCACATCGGCCGTTGCGTGGCGCCGTCCTTGGCGAACACCGTCACCAGCGGATCCGATAGCGCGGTGCCGCCCCGGTCGGCCTGCGCCTTGAGGTTCAATACGCCGGCGTCGAGCGAAAGCTTGGCCGCCGTCGGGCCGTTCGAGCCGACCTCGAGCGTCTCGCGCACCGAGACCTGACCGAGCTTGGCCTCGACCACGTACGAGCCGGGATCGAGATCGACCGAGAGCTCGCGCGCACGCACGTTCGTGATCGGCGTATCGGGTGCCGCCGCCTTGGCGACGGTCCAGCCGAGCGTCGCGGCGAGCGGCTTTCCGCTCGGCGTCAGCGACGCCGAAAGCCTGAGACCGGGAGCGCCGACCGGCACCGGCGGCGTTGCCGCCTTCGGCGACGGCACCGCGATCCCCGTCGTCGGATCGACGCGCTCGAGGTTGGCGAGCCTCAGCGTCTCGGAGATCGCGTCGGCAAGCTCGGTGGAGTTGTTCGCCGGCAGCGACCGCCCGCCCGTCGCCGCGCCGACGCAGACCAAGCGCTTGGCATCCACCTCCGCGAGCCCGAAGCTGATCAGGTACAGCCGCACCTTGGGATGCGACGCGGCGATGTCGGCCGCCGCCTCACAAGGATCTTGCGCGCAATTGTCGACGCCGTCGTGAATGACGATGACGCTGCCGCCGGTATCGGTCGATACCTGGCTCGCCGCTTCGCGCAGCGCGAGCGAGAGCGGGCCCTTTCCCTTGGGGTTGAGCTTGTCGGCGAGGGAGAGGATGCGCTCGGGCGGACCGGCTTCGGGCGGCGCCAGCACCTCCACGTCGCTGCAATCGGCCCGCCGGCGCTGGCCGAAGGACATGAGCCCCAGCTTGACGCGCGGCGAAAGAGTGGAG
>JAFKKW010000239.1:0-1535 GCA_017304275.1 Hyphomicrobiales bacterium
GTTCAAGAACGGCGAGCCGTACAAAATGTCGAAGCGCGCCGGCACGTTCGTGACGCTGCGCGACGTGGTCGACGAGGTCGGGCGCGATCCGGTGCGATTCATGATGCTCTACCGCAAGGAGCTCGAGCCGCTCGACTTCGACTTCGCGAAGGTCACCGAGCAATCGAAGGACAATCCGGTCTTCTATGTTCAATACGCGCACGCGCGGGCGGCGTCGGTGCTGCGCAACGCGCGTGAAGCGTTTCCCGACATCGAGATCGTAAAGGAGGGCGCAGTTATCCCCGATCTTTCGCTGCTCACGGATTCCGGGGAGCTGGACCTGATCAAGAAGGCGGCGTTTTTCCCGACCTTGATCGAGGGCGCGGCGCGGGCCCATGAGCCGCATCGGGTGGCGTTCTATCTCTATGATTTGGCTTCCGCTTTTCACGCGCATTGGACGCGAGGCAATGATTTGCCACAATTGCGCGTTATCCAGCCCGACGATCGAGCGATAACGGCTGCTCGGTGTGCGCTCGTGGCGTCGCTGAAGCAGGTGTTATCCTCCGGCCTTGAGGTGCTGGGTGTCGGCGCACCGGAGGCAATGCGCTAGAGTCTCGATTCGGAGGCTTTGACGGGGCGCATCGGTCGTCGAAGGCTGCCTTGCGGCATACGGGGTAATTTCGATTTGCGTTGTCGGGACTTGCCCGGCAGCGTTAAGGTCCCGCCGAATGGTCAGTTTACGGGATAACTGGCCAGGGTGCCGACATCGCAGCCCACGGGGGCCGCGACGAGGGGTTCCGAGAGATGACACGTTACAGCAATCCTTTGCCGCACAATCAGGCTCCGAACACGCAGGGTCGTCCTGTCGGGCCCGGACAGCCGTCGCAGGCGTCTCCCTATGAGCCGACGGGATGGCCGGCACCCGCCGCGCCCCGCACAGGGCGTCCGGCGGCCCCCGCTTACGCCGATCCGGCCGGATATCCGGCCGAGCCGCAGACCGGTGGTCGGTCGGCTCATCATGATCCCTATGCGGCGCTTCGGCCCGACGGCTATGGCGGCTACAGCCAGCCCCAGGCCGCGCAGCCGTCGGCTTCCGCGTCGGACCCCTACGGGCTCGCCGGCTACACGGCGCCGCAACCGCAGCAGCCGTCCTACGGGCATGCGGCTCCGTCGCTGTCTGTGCAGCCGTCCGCTTTCGGCTCCGACCACCCGTACGGCAACGGCAATGGCGCTTACGGCGCGTCGACCCACAATGGTGCCTATGGCGGCACGCCGAGCCAGCCGCCTCTGGCGTACGGCGGATCTTCGCCGCAGCCCTACAACTACGGCACTCCGCAAGCGCCCGCGCCGGCATTCGGCGCGGACTATGGATATGCCAACTCCGGCCAAGGGGAATGGGGCGCGGATCACTATGCTGAACCGCCGCTCGAGCCCGCGCTGGGCCCGGTTGGCGGCTATCAGGGCGGACCGCAGTCCCAACACGCATCGTTCGATCAAAGCTACGCCGAAGACGACGTGCACTACGAGGACGAGCCGCGTCGCGGCCGCATCGAGCG
>JAFKKW010000239.1:1605-5485 GCA_017304275.1 Hyphomicrobiales bacterium
ATCCTGCCCGATGTGCTGTCGCTGCTGTACATCATGAGCCCGGGCGAGGGCAAGGACACGCCGCTGATCCGGGGCGCCTCCGGGCCGTCGAAGGTGAAGCCTTCGGAGCCCGGAGGCAGACAGTTCGCCCATCCCGACAGCAAGATCATGGGCCGTCTGGGTGACGGCGAGAGCAGCGTCGAGAGTGCCGATACCGCGGGCGTGCGCAAAGTGCCGGTCGTGACGGTCGGCCGCGACGGCTCGATCCAGCCGCCGAGCGCCCAAGAGGAGACGAGCGCCATCGTTTCGGTGCCGGGCCTGACGGTCATCGACGGTTTCGGGGGCGGTGGGCCGTCGCCGACGCGTCCGGTCGCGCCGCAGCAGAAAAGTGCGCCGCCGCCCGTGAAGATGGTTGCGTCCTCTGAAGAGAGCAGCCCGGTGAACGTTGCGCCACCGAAGAGAACAGCAAGCCTGCAGGACGACGCGCCGCCGGCGAAGGCTCCTCCGGCGGTCAAGAAGGAGAAGGTTGCGGCGGTCGTGTCGCCTGCTTCGACCGGGCCGAAGCCGACCGGTGCCGGGTACGTTGCCGTGCTGGCGTCGGTTCCGGCGTCGGGCAGCAGCCGGATCGAGGCGCTGAAACAGTTTGCCGACATGCAGCAGAAGTACACCGCGATCCTGCAGAACAAGACGCCCGACGTGCAGGAAGCCGATCTCGGCGAGAAGGGGACCTATCACCGGCTGCTCGTCGGTCCGCCCGGCTCACGCGATTCGGCAAGCTCGGTCTGCACGCAGCTCAAGGCGCAAGGCTACAGCGGCTGCTGGGTTACCGCGTACTAGACCGCATCCATGATCAATGCCTTCATCGCCGGTGTCGCAGGCGAAACGCTTTCGCCTGCGGAGGCGTCTTTTTTCCGGTCCGCAGCTCCGGCCGGTTTGATCCTGTTCGCGCGCAACTGCGTCGATCACGATCAGATCCGCAGGCTCGTCGGCGATGTGCGCGACGCGGTCGGCGGCGACGCGCTGCTGGTGCTCATCGACCAGGAGGGCGGCCGTGTGCAGCGCTTGCGGCCGCCGCTGGGGCGCGCGCTTCCGGCGGCACAGGCCTATGCGACCCTTTACGCGGAAGATGCGGAGCTTGCGCAGCAGGCCGCCTTTCATGCGGCGCGGCTGGTCGCCGACGATCTGCGTGCGCTCGGCATCAACACGGATTGCGCACCGGTGCTCGACCTGCCCGTGCCGGGCGCTCACGATATCATCGGCGACCGCGCCTACGGGTGCGAGGTGACGCAGGTGGCGATCCTGGCGCGCTCCGTCGCCGAAGGCTTCATGGCGGGCGGCGTGCTGCCGGTGATCAAGCATATTCCCGGCCACGGGCGCGCGACGGCGGACAGCCATCTCGAGCTTCCGGTCGTGACGGAATCGCACGCGGTGCTGTCGGCAACCGACTTCGCGCCGTTCAAGGCACTGCGCGACATGCCGGCGGCGATGACCGCGCATGTGGTGTTCACGGCCATCGATGCGGACCATCCGGCCAGCACATCGCGGCGGGTGACGCGCGACATCATCCGCGACGAGATCGGGTTCGACGGGCTGCTGATGAGCGACGACCTCAGCATGAAGGCGCTCTCGGGCACGTTTGCCGAGCGGACGCGGGCGGTGCTCAAGGCGGGCTCGGACCTGGCGCTGCATTGCAACGGGGTGCTGGCGGAGATGGAAGAGGTCGCGGGGGCGGTGTCGGCCCTCTCGGGCGAGGCCCTGCGGCGATTCCACGCGGCCCTGGCGGTTCTGGGGCGCCGCGACTGGCGCTCGGAGCAGGCAGACGGCACACTGAATCAGTGTAGTCTCCCGTTCACGTTTTCCGGCGCATGAGCTTGCTTGTGTGCCGCTTGCGAGCGCGGTGCCGATGATCGAAGACGCAGGACAGGTTGGCGATGGGGACCCGGGCTGGGAAGCACCGGACCGCGATCTTGCGCCTGCCTTGTCCGAAGCCCTGATCGTCGATGTGGCGGGCTTCGAAGGGCCGCTCGATCTGCTGTTGGCGCTGGCGCGCACGCACAAAGTGGATCTCGCCAAGATCTCGATCCTGGCTCTCGTCGACCAGTATCTCGCCTACATCTCGGAGGCGCAGCGTCTCAAGATCGAGATCGCTGCCGACTATCTGGTGATGGCGGCGTGGCTGACGTTCCTCAAGTCGAAGCTCATCCTACCGCGCGAGAAGGAAACCGGCGACGAGCCTTCGGCCGACGAGATGGCGCAGCGGCTCGCCTTCCGTCTCATGCGGCTCGAGGCGATGCGGAACGCGATCGGAGAGCTGATGACGCGCAAGCGTCTCGGACGCGACGTGTTCGAGCGCGGCATGCCGGAGCGGGTATCGACCGTCAGCGACGTGCAATGGACGGCTGAGATCTACGATCTTCTCAAGGCGTACGCCGATCTCAGGCGGCGCACCGTCAAGGTGACACACGTCGTCAAGGCACGGCGCGTGTGGTCGATCAAGCAGGCGCGCACGAAACTCGAGACGCTGGTCGGACAAGCGATCGGAGATTGGGTCGAGCTCGATCAATGTCTCAAGACGTATCTCGCGACGGAGGAAGAGGACAAGACCGTGCTCGCAAGCTCGTTCGGCGCCACGCTCGAGATGGCGCGCGAGGGCATGATCGAGCTTCGGCAGGACGAGCCGTTCTCGCCGATCTTCATGCGCCGGCGCGAGGCGGGCGCAGAGTGGCAGCGTCTGGATGTGGTTTTTGACGGGTCTCAATCACCCGGCGCGTAAGAGGTTGCCGGCAGTGTGCAGCAACAGACCGGCTCACGGCGCACGCCAAGGATGGTGACGGCCGGGTCCCGAAACAAGGATGGCGACATGGTTCCGCCGAAACTCAGAGTGGTGACGCGCGACGGCATCGAGGACGACTCGATCCGCGACGAGCCGGAGGCGCAGGAGGCGATCGAGCTCGCACGGGCGTTGTCCGAGGTGGAGGCGACCGAAGCCGGACGTGGGCCGTCGTCGGAGCAGCGGCTCGAAGACCTGCGTATCGTCGAAGCGCTGCTGTTCGCGTCCTCGGCGCCGCTCGACGAGGCGGCTCTGGCAGAGAACCTGCGTCACGGCAGCGACATCCGCGACGTGCTCGAGGACATCAAGCAGATCTATGCGCCGCGCGGCGTGAACCTCGTGCGCGTGGCGGGCAAATGGGTGTTCCGCACCGCGGAGGATCTCGGCTACCTGCTCGAGCGCCATGCGGTCGAGGAGAAGCGCCTGTCGCGGGCGGCGCTCGAGACGCTGTCCATCATCGCCTACCACCAGCCGGTTACGCGGGCGGAGATCGAGGAGATCCGCGGCGTCACCACGTCGGCCGGCACGCTCGACATCCTCATGGAGGCGGGGTGGATCAGGCCGCGCGGGCGCCGGCGCGCGCCCGGCAAGCCGCTGACTTACGGCACGACGGACAGCTTCCTCGCCCATTTCGGGCTCGACAGCGTGAAGGATCTGCCGGGACTCGCCGACCTCAAGGCGCAGGGCCTGCTCGACGGCCACCTGCCGCCGGGCTTCACCGTGCCCGACCCGTCGATTGCGGCATCGCTGATGCCGGACGAGTTGCCGCTCGAGGCGTCGGCCGAGGAGGAAGAGGAGGCCGACGACGGCGAGGAGTCCTCTTCGGAGGATGAGGGCGACGTTGAGGCTGTCGCCGACGGTGACTTGCCGGACGAGGACGGCGAGGGTAAGCCAGACTAGGATCGTCAACTTTGTGGCGGCCCCCTCACCCGGAAGCGATTTATAATCGCTTCCGACCTCTCCCCATCATGGCGGAGCCATGCTTCGCATGGACGGGGAGAGGTGAAAAGATGGCGACCCCACTGCACCTCTCCCCCGATGGGGAGAGCTCGCGCAGCGCGAGCGGCGCGG
>JAFKKW010000240.1 GCA_017304275.1 Hyphomicrobiales bacterium
CGCAACGGCCGCGCACCGGTCGGCGAGCTGCGCTACTACGCCGATACCCGGCTCGACCGCTTCACGACCCCGCTCGGCAAAGCACAGCTCGGCGCGGCGCTTGCCATGGTCGGCGACAAGGAGCGTGCGGAGCGCGCCTTCGCAGCCGCGCTCGGTGCCTTCGCAGAGGAGGACAAGCTGAACCTCGCCCGCTCCGACTACGGCTCGGAGATCCGCGACGGCGCCGCTCTCATCACGCTCGCGTCCGAGACCAACATCGTGAAGTCCGAGACCCCGCGCCTCGTCAACGTGATCGCCAAAGCCTACCTCGCCCGCAACTACACCTCCACGCAGGAGCAGGCTTGGATGATCCTGGCCGCGCATGCGCTCGGCGAGCAGGCAGCAGGCGCCAAGCTCGCGGTCAACAACGAGCCGATCGACGGTTCGCTGATCCGCGCGCTTTCGCCCGAGGAGCTCGAGAACGGCATCACGATCACCAACAGCGGCGATACGGAGACCGACGCCGTCGTCTCCGTGATCGGCGCCTCGCTGACCCCCGAGCCCGCCGTCGCCAAAGGCTTCACGATCTCGCGCACCTACTACACGCTCGACGGCAACGAGATCGACCTCACAAGCGCCAACGGCGGCAAGAGCGAGATCGCGCAGAACGAGCGTCTGGTCGCCGTCCTCAAGATCGAGAGCGACGAAGCCGCCGGCCGCGTGCTGCTCGTCGACCGCCTGCCCGCGGGCCTCGAGATCGAGAACCCCCGCCTGGTCGACTCGGGCGACATCAAGAGCCTCGACTGGTTGCGCACGACGCGCCGCCCGGAGCACACGGAGTTCCGTGACGACCGCTTCGTCGCTGCCTTCGACCTCTGGGGCTCTCAGAGCAACAGCAACGGCGAGGAAAGCTCCGAGCAGGAAACGGACGACGACGGCGGCACGGCAACGGAAGGCAACAAGGCAAATGCGCCCGCCGCCACCGCGACCGTCGCCTACGTCGTGCGCGCCGTGACGCCGGGATCGTTCGTCCACCCGGCCGCCACCATCGAGGATATGTACCGGCCCGAGCGCTACGCCCGCTCCGGCGCGGGAACCCTCGTCGTGAAGCCGAAGAGCTAGGGAACGGGAAATGGTCTTCTCGTTCCCAAAGAAACGGCAAGTCGCAGAGAAGTCTGTCTCCGCTCCCCCCGATCGCGCCTCGCGATGGAGACGGCTGCTCCCCCACCCTCTGCGGCTCGCCGGCTATACCCTCGCGGCGGTGGCCCTCGTGGCCGCCGCCGCAGGCATCGCGCTGGAAGCCATCAAGCGTGACATCGGCCCCCCGCCGCTTGAGGCCGCCGAGGCGGAATCGGTCACGGTCCTCGACCGCAACAACCGTCTCTTGCGCGCCTTCACCACCAAGGACGGGCGCTGGCGTTTGCCCCTCGAGGTGAGCGAGGTCGATCCGCGTTATCTCGCGATCCTCATGGCCTACGAGGACAAGCGCTTCTACGATCACGGCGGCGTCGATCCCTACGCCGTGCTGCGCGCGGCGTATCTGTTCGCGCGCCATGGACAGATCCTGTCCGGCGGCTCGACGCTCACCATGCAGGTCGCCCGCCTGCTCGACGGCAAGCACGAGCGCACCAGCGCCGGCAAGCTGCGCCAGGCCGCCCGCGCGCTGCAGTTGGAAGAACGCCTGTCAAAAGACGAGATCCTGCGCCTTTACCTGCGCCTCGCACCCTTCGGCGGCAACATCGAGGGCGTGCGCGCCGCCTCCCTCGCCTACTTCGGCAAGGAGCCGAAGCACCTCTCGGCCGGCGAGGCCGCGCTGCTCGTCGCGCTCCCCCAGTCGCCCGAGCGCCGCCGCCCGGACCGCAACAACGAGGCCGCCCGCAAGGCCCGCGACCGCGTGCTCGACCGCGCCGTGGAGGAAGGTGTGCTGCCGGAGGCGGAAGCCGAGCGCGCCAAGGGCGAACGCATCCCCAAGCAGCGCCTCGAGGTCCTGAAGCTTGCCCCGCACCTCTCGGAAGCCGAGGTTGCCGCGCATCCCGCAACGCGCGTGCACCGCCTGACGCTCGACCGGAACCTCCAGGCCGCCATCGAAAAGCTGGCGGGCGAGCAGACGAAGCTTCTTGGCCCGAAGCTGTCGGCC
>JAFKKW010000241.1 GCA_017304275.1 Hyphomicrobiales bacterium
TGGCGCCGCGCAGCTCGTCGGAGCCGCGGATCGGCGGATATTTCGCGAACAGCGCCTCGGCCTCGGTGATCTTCGCGGCAACGAAGGCCGGCATGGTCTCGCGCGGCTCGCCGAGCGTCAGGTCGATGGGCCGCTCGCCCGGCGGGATGCCGCCCAGCAGTTGCCGCAGGCGCGAGAAGGGCGACAGGATGGTGCCGTCGGCAAGCGAGGCGAGGGTCAGGGTGTCGGACATCAGAGCCAATCCGGATTCAAGGCGTTTACGCACGACTCGCCGCCGCCCGGCCGTATAGAGCACGAGCCAGCTTGCCGAAGCGTTGCGTATCCGGCTCCTGGATGGCCGGGTCAAGCCCGGCCATGGGGTGAAGGGGGAGCGCGCGCCGTTCGATCAGGGGATTGGGTCGCGCTGGGTGCGATCGTAGTTGGTGGCGGACGCAAGGCCGATGGCCTGGTCGAGGCCGCGGGCGCCGCGCAGGTCCGCTTCGTCGAGGTTGGCTCCGGTGAAATCGGCGCCAGCAATGTTGGCGCCGGTGAAGTCGGCCTTGGTGAGATTGGAGCCGCGCAGGTTGGCGCCGGACAGGTCAGCGTCGATGAAACGCGCGTACGCGAGCGAGGTGCCGGGCAGCTTTGCATCCTTCAGGATCGCGCGCGTGAAATTGGCGCTCGACAGGCTCGCGGGCGCGTTGACGGCGGGCTCGCGCATGGCGGACCGGCCGAGAATGGCTTCGGTGAGGTCTGCGTCCGTGAAGTCGGCCCGTTCGAGGTAGCCGTCCGAACGCAGCCGGACGAGCCTGGCGCCAACGAACTTCGGCGCTTCACTCGTCGTCACCTCGAGGGTCGTGAAGATGGTGGGACGCAGCATGCGCGTATCCGTGAGGTCGGCACCGGAAAAGTCGGCGGCGGTGATGGTGGCGCTGTCGAGGATGGCGCCGGCGAGCGAGGCCCCGGCGAGGTTTGCGCGTGAGAGGTCGGCGCCGAAGAGGTCGGCCTTCGCGAGATCGGCGCCTTTGAAATCAAGCTCGGCAAGATCGAGGCGCGTGAGGTTCAGCGCGTTCAAGTCGGGGCGCGCGCCCGGCGCAGCCTTGAATAAGCGTTCCGTCACATCGCGGGCGGTGAGCTTGGGATTCTCTACCGCAGGCTGGCCGGCACCGGGTGAGGTGTAGCTCGGCAGGCCGCCAGCCGCAGCGGGTCCCGTCGGGGCCATCGCAGACCCGGCAACGGCGAGCGCGAGGGTAATCTGCAAGACCAGGGCGGCGAGGCCGTTGGCGAGGCGCATGCCTTGTCCTCCGATGCCGATCGATATCTTTTTGCAATACGCAAGTTTTGCAATACGCAAGCCCGCGTGCGATCGGCCCCTGGTTTGTTGGCCGGTTGCGCCTGCGGTTTCAAGGGCAAATTTCCCGACGTGCGCCGGGATGGGCGGATCGCTTCGGCCGCCGTGTCAGGGCGAGGGGTTCGAAAGCAGGGCGCTGCCAACGTTCTCAGCGCTCTTAAGGCCGATGGCCTGGTCGATGCCGCGGGCACCGCGCAGGTCCGCTTCGTCGAGGTTGGCGCCGGTAAAGTCGGCACCTGCGATGTTGGCGCCCTTGAAGTCGGCCTGCAGCAGGTTGGCGCCGCGCAGGTTGGCATCCCTCAGGTCGGCGCCGACAAAACGGGCGTACTGCAGATGCGCCTCGGGAAACTTCGCCTCTCGAAGGATCGCGCCGCCGAAATTGGCGCTGATCAGGCTCGCGGGTGCGAACAACGTCTCCTCGCGGGAGGCTCCACCACCGAACACCGCGCTCGTGAGGTCGGCGCCCGAAAAGTCGGCGCGGTCGAGCCACCCGTCGGAGCGGATGCGCACGAGCTTGGCGCCCGTGAACTTCGGCGTTTCGGCGGTGACGACCTCGAGGCTGGTGAAAATTGTCGGACGGAGGATGACGGCGTCGGTGAGATCCGCGCCGGAGAAGTCGGCGGCGGTAATGGTGGCCCGGTTGAGGCGTGCGCCGACGAGCGAAGCGCCGCTCAGGTTGGCGCGCGAGAGGTCGGCCCCGTAAAGGTCCGTGCCGGTGAGGTCGGCACCCTTGAAGTCGAGCTCGGCGAGTTCGAGGCGTGTCAGGTTCAGCTGGCGCAGGTCG